>CAMYKC010000047.1 GCA_947258865.1 uncultured Lysobacterales bacterium | reverse complement strand
GGCGCGAAAACGCCATGAAAGCGTGCAAGGTTAACGCGTGGTTTGGGGATCAGGGCGACCAGCCTGGAGATGAAATCCAGCGGTTCGAAAATCACATGGGTAGCGCCGGATGGTGATGGGTACGGTTTGCGCGAAGCGCAAGAAGTGCCCTGAACCAGCCGATCAGGGCAGGCGCGAGTTCCCTGAACGATCGCCACGAGACTATTCCCGCGTCAGCGTCACTTTCGCGAAGTTCGAGATCGCCCAGTCGCGCTCGATGTCAATGGTCCAGAACCAGGTGCCGGCTTCCCGGTCGTAGATGAACGTCGTGTAGATCGCACTGTCGTCCCCGGTCTTGAACACGAACGGCAGCTTGTCGCCATCTGCCTTTGCGTAGCCGATGATGCCGTTGGTGAGTCCGCCCCCGCCGGTCACGTCGAGCCACAGGCATGCGAAACTGCTCGTTGGCCCATCCCAACCGATGAACACGATCGCCTCGTATGCCGGCGCGCCTGTATCGTCTTTCTCACGCGCCAGATCATGAAAACGGAAGTAGTGGTGAGCGAGAATCCACTCGGCGGTGATGTCATGGGTGATCTCGTCGCCGCCGATCGTGCCTCTCATCACCCAGCTCCCGGCCATCTGATCGAGCAACGTGCCCTGCAGTCCGAGCTGGGCTGTGGCCAGCGATGGCAGCAGCAAGATCATTGCGATGAAGCAAAGTACGGTCTTCACTCTGATTTCTCTTGGTCGTCGTCGCCCATCTGACGCTGGTACTCCGCTTCATCAAAGTGGCCTTTCGATTCCGCGATGAGGCCGTCAGCACCGAAGGTCCATTCCTCATACCCGGTCATGTCGACCGATCGACCCGGGGCGCTACCAGCCATACCACTCCCTGGTCAGGAATAGCAAGCAGATAGACGGATTGAGCTTCTTCATTCAGTCAAACCATCCCGTTGCCGGCAGGGCCCGGCATGGCGGCAACCGTGCGGTAGCTGCTTTCTCATCCAGGTGAGCGAGTATCTGGTTGATCACCGCCACATTTACTGCACGTTTCAATATCGATGTTGAAGACGCGCTTCAGTCTTTGCGCCCAGGTCATTGATGCCGGGGCCGAATTAATTGCTTTTCTACTGGTTTTTCAGAACCGGTAATTGGCCCTCAAATACCAATAGCCGCCGTTAAACCCGAATGGCGCTGCCCGCCGTGAATACGTGAAGACACCCGGAGAATCCACAATCCCGGGGATCGAGCCGGCTCGCGACTGGCCAATAAGGTTTTTATCCGGCTTGGTGTCGGTCACATTGTTAGCGCCGGCCTGTATGGAAAATCCCGAATCGCCAAAAATGTATTCAGCCATGATGTCCGGAAAGACCTTGGAGCCAAATGTCTGGCGATCGCCATTGCCTTCTTCAACCGTGTAGGAACCGAAGTAATTGACGCGGGCCAGAAAAACCCAGTTGCTGATGGAGTAGGTACCGGTTACAAAGGCACGTGATTTAGGCTGCCATTCTTCAATGATCGAGCGATCCTGCGAAGTAAAGATGACATCTTCCAGCCCTGCCAGCAATCCGTCGGTGTTGACGTCATCGGAAACATCGGTATTGATCCATGCCGCAGCTGTATCCAGCGTGAACATTCCACCGTTATCCAGCGGCCTGGCCCAGGTCAGCACGGCTTCAACCCCTTCTGTTTTGGTTTTACCGGCATTGGTGAAAAACTGTGCTGCGGTGATGCTGTTAGCCAGCAACGCATCCCTGATCTCTTCTGGAACGTTGGGGTTGGTCGCAGAGATCGCGCCGGAAAGGACAATGCGGTCCTTGATCTTGATGCTGAAGTAATCGACCGTGATGTTTAGGGTATCGGTTGGATTCCAGATAACACCGAAGGAATAGTTGTCAGACGTTTCTTCCTGCAGTTGCGGAATACCAAGGGCTGCGGCAACGGCGCTGTCATTTCGGAATGTGCCGCGTTCCTCTGGAACGAGATCACCACCCGGTCCGGAAACAAATTGTGTACTGATGCTGTTGAAATACTGCTGTTGCATGCTTGGCGCGCGGAAACCGGTGTTGGCCGCGGCACGAAGAGCAAAAGACTCAGTGATGTCATAGCGGCCACTGACTTTCCAGTTCCAGGTATTACCAAAATCACTCCAGTCTTCGTATCGCAATGCCCCCGTCAACAGGAATTTATCGGTAATCTGTGATTCCAGGTCCGCATAAATAGCCCAGCTGTTGCGATCCTCATCAACCAGCTCATTCGGTGAAAAACCGCGAAAGACCTGGAACCCGGGAGAGTAAGGCGTCATGGTGACCGGATTGAGAACCCCACCATTCTCGTATGAAACAGGCTCACCGGGCTTGATTTTGTATGACTCTTCGCGATATTCAGCACCCCAGGCCACGTTGACTGGAATATTTCCGGCATCGAACAATTTGCTGGAATCGAAGTTGACCGTAGTTTGATCCAGCTGCAGTTTGCCTGCGTTAGCCCGGGTTGGACTGGCTGGCCCAAAGGAAGCGTTCAAAGAATTGCTGATGATGAATTCAAACGTATTCTTGCCATAACCCGCGCTGATATCAAAGTCCCAGCCAGAGTCTGTTGACCACACGTAACCGCCAAAGGCACTAAAATCCTTGATTTTGGAGTTGATCAGAGGCAGGAAGCCGTCCGGATAAATTTCCAGGACCGTTCCGCTTGCATTGTTCGCTGTTCGAGTGAAGCCGCCGGACTGATTCTCGCGGTCTGAATACGTTAAGTACCCGTATATCTCACCCATGCCAGCGACCAAGTCCATGTTGGCTACCAAGGCGTTTTGTTTTGAATCGGCGTCACCGATGCGGAAACTCTTACGATTAAAAGTCGATTCGCGCGGATCAAGCGTGGTTATGGTCGAACAGCCGTAGTCAATATTGACGCCGTCGGTGCAGGGGTATTGGCGGGTACCGTCCAGTCCGGCGCGATTGGTTGCGTCACGGTTACGGTATTCGTACGTCAGGTTTAGAAATCCGTCTGAACCCAGGGCAAATCCCTTGTTGGCAAAGCCGACCCAGGTGTCTCCATCGCCATCATAAGTTGAACCATATTCCACACTGGCCAGGCCATCGACATCGGAATCCTTGAGGATGATATTGATCACGCCGGCGATGGCATCCGAACCATACTGTGCAGCAGCGCCATCCCGCAGCACTTCCACACGTTTAACGGCGGAGATTGGAATGGCGTTCATGTCGGTGCCTGCCGTGCCGCGTCCCACCGAAGTATTCACGTGGATCAATGCGCTCGTATGGCGCCGTTTTCCATTGACCAGGACCAGGGTCTGATCAGGACCCAGACCTCTCAGGGTCGCCGGGCGCAATGCATCCGTACCATCACTGATCGATGAGCTTGAGAAGTTGAAAGAAGGTGCAGCCATCTGTATTGCACGTCCCAGCTCGGTCGCGCCCGTGTTGCTCAGCATTTCATTGCTCAGTACGGTTACGGGAACCGGTGCATCTTGTGCTGTTGAGAATGAAGCCCGGCTGCCGGTGACGGTAACCTCTTCAAGTACATTCTCGTTATCTTGTGCCGTGGCCGGCTGAAGGGGTAAAAAAACGGCCATAAAGACATAAATCTGGTAGTTTCTCAATCGCATTTTGCACTCTCCATTTTATTATCATTCAGCCAGCCCCTTATCTCTATGGATAAGTTGGCAGCACTCTAGGACAAATGAGCGAAGCCTGACTTGCCTATATAAAATAGCACATCAAATAATTTTCATTTCCAAGCACCTTCACCCGGTGCGCTTGTGTTCGCGCCCAAATCAAGTACCGGGCACGAATCGTGCCGCAGCGAGCGCGATCTTGCTTCGCCTGCTGCTGGTGGACGAGGTGCTGCCAACCTCCGTGCCCCGCAACTGGGGCAGAAACCGCGGCGTTTGCAACTGAACGCAACCAGTTTTTCGTAATGGCAGGATTCGTTTGTGGTCGAGACACTCACAATGGCTTAATTCTCAAATCAGCGTAGGTAAAGTGCGCTTTGCGTGAGTTTTGCGTAAATCAGTTGTGCACAGTCGTGCAAATCAGCGCATCGGGTTTCCCAGTAACTCATTGATAAATAGACCGTTATATTAAAACTTTGCGGACTTTTAATCCGATGGTCGTAGGTTCGACAAATTCGCCGGGAGCGAATTTGAACGTCGCAGCGAAGCGCAGACGGCCCCGAAGGGGTGGAGGGCAGTATGCCCGGAATAATCCTACACGGCCCACCAATTTACCGGCAAAAAGCCGGTAAATTGATGACCACCCCTGGGGCCGGATACGATTTCCAAAATGGTATCCGACCCCTTCATTCAATGTGTTGAAATTCTTGTCCCGGTTCCTAGTTTCGTTCAACCTCAATAATAGTGTTCAAATTGCCTTCGTCCACGCAGGATATATCCGAGAATCTTTTTCTCAGGTTTTTTGGGGCCAATCGCAGCTTCCAGGTGCTCGTGGTCACGGTGGTTAAAGCTTCGGGAAGCCAGTCATCCGGATTATCAATGGTTCCTTTGAGTTGTAAGGCGTACTTGAAGTCGGTCACTCCATCTCGGCTTTTACCAAAGAATGTCGAATTGAGAATTGCGTCACCGCTGCTATTATCCTGCCAAAGCTGCACGCCTTCTATTGCGGTCATACCGGTGCCGAAACAGTTCGCATCCGGGAAGAAAGTCTGGAAAAAGTCCAGATAAAACCAACCATTACCACCTTCTGGTTCAGCAAGCCAATATACGATGCCGCCGCCGGCTGCGTCTGATTGCCAGTTTGTGCCGCCGCTGCCCGCCATATCTCCGATGAATTCCACATCGAAGGTGGGATAAATATTGCCACCGCCCATCTTCAACACTTTGAACAGGGTATGGCCTTTGCCCCGGCGACCGGTGCTCAGGTTTTGCACTTCGATATCGTAATCCTGCGGCTCGAAAAAATCGTCAATAATAATTATGACCTTCAATTTTTTAGAACTCAAAACCTCAACTTCTTCGACGAGCACGTCGCCCAGATTTTCAGTCCCGGTCAAAAAGAATTTGACCGCAGCAGAATTGCCAAAACCATTACCATTGATGGTGACCTCAAGGGTCGTTAAATGTTCTCCTTCAGCGGGATCGGCCGAATCGACCCTTACTTTCTGAGCGTACACGGTGTTGGTCACCAACAGACATCCAAGCAGAAGAGTAAGTGCCGGGATCGGTAGTATGCGGTGAATGTTCATGCGATTCTCCTCGTGGATCAATTAGGGACGTCACTGGATCATGCTGCCCCACCAGCACGAAAGGCGCCCAGTAGAAGGGGTGATTAAATTCTCCCGATAAACGCATTTCGCGCTGTGCCAGCGCCAATGCGGTGGCCTTGCCAGCGTCGCTGCCCGAAGCTCGGAGCCGTTGATAAAATCTTGACATCAGTTCGACGGTAGAGCGATCGTCCACCTCCCACAGCGAGGCAAGCACGGCGTCACTGCCAGCAAGTAAAAATGCCCGTGTCAGGCTGACAAAATCGTCGCCGGCCGGGATCTCATTGAAATAGCCTGTACCCAGGCCGGTCTGGCAAGCACTGAGCGTGACCAGGCGAGCGTCGAGTGATAATCTGAGTATCTCGTAGACTTGCAACAAGCCGTCGTTACTCTCATCCGCCTCCAGTTCAAGGCCTGAAAACAGGGGGTTTTTCCTGTTGAAGTAACCATGGGTTGCGAAATGCAACATCCCGTAATTCTTGGCTTGTTCCTTAAAGGCGCTCTCAGTGGCCTGCTTGCCTTCCAGCAAGTGGGTGGCTGAATCAAAAATGGCTGAAACGGAACGGGCTTCTTCACGTGCAAAGCGCAAGTGGGCCTTTTCCGGCGCCAATGCCAGCAGGGCGCCAGCATTGATGACATGTTCGAAGTTCTGCACCAACGCAGTCGCGGATGGAAGATAGGAAAGTGTAAAACTGTCGATGACAAGGCGTTTGCCGGAGGCAGTGGCCGGCAGCAAGGCAAATGGCAGGTAATTGAGGATGCCGTGTGGCACAAAGTAGATATGTTCGATATCGCTCAGCAGGCCATCACCGACCAGAGGCTCGATTAATGAGTCATACAGGCTGGCTGCCGGTTTCACCCAGCGATCGCTTTGCGGACGCTGGACCAATTCACGGACCAATTTGACCTTGGTAACCAAATCCGAGCGTCTTAAATCACTCGACGATGCATACAATCGGTCTTTACGAAGAACGAAGACCATGACGACATTTTTACCTACTACGAATTCCACCAGTGCTTCATCGCTATCAAGCATCTCCTGCATCTCTTTCAATGAGGGGATTTTGATTGCCTTGAGTGCTGGCGTACTGTCGCTGATATCGTCCAAAAAAGCCTGGTAATCACGTTCAGCAAGCACCAATTCACTTGAAAATGCATCCAAAGCCATTTGCCGGCGTTCAGGTTGCAGCCTCTCCTGTTCCTCACTCAGAGAGGTCTGCAATAGCCGGATACGTTCCCGCAGCGCCATTTCGGTCTGGCGTTCGTTTTCGCTACGGGCTACTGAATCCCCCATGTCGAGTTGTGCAAGGAAACTACGCGCACGAAGCCTCTCGGCGGTGGAAAAGGCATCCTCGATTTTTCCAAGTTCAAGCTGAAGCCGGACCAGTTCAATATAGACTTGAAACTTATCCTGCACGTATCCCGAGCGAAATCGCTCTTCACTCAACCGGTCACGTACACTCTCGATGATTCTCGCCGCAGATTGTAACTGCACCATGGCGTCTTCTTTTTCGCCATTTTGAACGTGGGCTCTTGCCCGCCCGTAATGAATCTGCCAGGTCAATTCCGGATCAGGATTTTCGCCTGCGGCGGTCTGTGCAGATTCATATGCCGTAAAGGCAGACGCGGTATTCAGTTGCTCCCTTTCACTCTCAGCCAGGTTAAACCAGACTTCGGCTTCAAGCATGGATGCACCGATATCCCGGGCAATGGCCAGGGCTTTTTCAGAGTAAACTTTTGCCTCCGCGTATTGATGCTGTTCGCGGCCCACCATGGAAAGACGCAACTGGCTTTGCGCCTGCTGATACAGCTCACCCACTTCGCCGGCACGTTTCAGTGCGCGTGAATACAGTGCCTTGGCTTCTTCCAGGCGCATTCGCTCAAACTGCAGGTCTCCGAGCGCCAACAAATTGACAGTGATGGCTTGTTGCCGACCAATGTCCCGTGCCAGTTCGATGGCGCGCTGGAAGTAAATTTCCGCTGACACCGGATCACCCAATTCGAGGTAGAGGCGGCCCATGTCATGAAGAGCGTCAAGCAACAAGCCGCGAGTTCCAGTTTCTTCATAAATGGCCAGGGCCGAGCGGTGATTCTGCAGGCCCAGGTTGTATTCACCCTTGCGGATCAGTGCATTTGCTTTGCCGCGCTGCCAGTAGGCCTCCTCCTGTTTCAGCCCGGTCTTCACGGCCAGTTCCAGTGCCTGGTCAAATTCGTATAAAGCCAAGTCGACCTGGCCCAGCCCCAGGTAACAAAGCGCGATATTGCCGTGGTCAATGGTCATGGACGGACTGGACTGCATTTGCCGACTGATCGCCAAAGCCCGCTGATAGTATTCCAGTGCCAGGGCAAAACGACCTAATATCAGATGCACGCCTCCAATGTTTCCCAGCGTATTACTCTGGCCACGCAGATCATCCGCCTTGGTGAACAACTCGTAGGCGTGCTCGTATTGCTTGAGTGAAGTCTGATAATCACCCAACTCGTCGTAAACCAGACTCAGATTGTTCAGGGTGCCGGCGAGGAGCAGTTCATGCGCTGATTCTTCAGCGATAACCCTGGCCTGACCCAGTACCTCAATCGCCGCATCGAAATTACCCAGGTCCCACTCCAGCAGGCCCAGCACATTAAGAACCTTTCCTTCGGCGTATGTATCGGCCAGTTCCCGCGTTATGAACAGAGCCCGGTCCAGGTGGTCGCGTGATTCGTCCAGATTACCCAAGTGCCAGTGGCATTCGCCGATGTAGCGCAAGGCAGTTGCCTCGTTTGCCCAGTCACTCGCCAAGTTGTATTCCAATTGCAGGCGTGCCAGTTCCGGCAGGGCAGACGCTGGTCCCTCAGATCGATAAACTTCTATTGCGGCGATCAGATCAGCATTATCTGTAACCTCCTCTTTTGCCACCATCACCCCTGGGATCATCAGGCTCAAAAGAATAATTGTGATGTTGATCGACCGTTTCATATCAGTCCTGATCAGTGACCTTGAAACTCACGTGCTCCGAACTGACCGATCTGGAATCGGCGAAATATGCGTCGACACGTACGAAATATTCTTTACCGGGAAGCAGAGGGTCGGTGGGTTGTCCGTTCCAGTTACTGTCAGTCAACCGTGTCTCGACCAGGAGATCACCCGTATCTGTCATCACATACAGGTCGTAGTAAAGGCTGCCCGGAACCTCCGTCCATTGGATAGTCAGATCCACGGGATCAACTCCTTCACCTTCCATGGGAGAGAGTAGTCGGGGTCTCAACGCATCCTCATCCATACTTCGCAGCTGCCTGTATTCCCTGCTATCAGGGGTGCCGCCAGAAGTCGAAACAGGAATTTGATTGATTGAGGGGCCCCAACTGAATGTCATTAACGTTGCAAACACAACTGCCGCTGCCGTCGCCCATGCCGAGGCATAACGGAAACGTCTCCTGGGCTGATGACCAAATTGACCGGCCAAGGCAAATAAGGATTCCGGGATTTGTTCGTCATCATCGCTCTTGTGAAGCTGCGCAAGAACTGTAATTCGGGCCAGACAATAGCCGCAATTAACCAAGTGTTGCTCAGATAGTTCGTTGTCGTGATGAGGGGATTTATGGTCAAAATACGCTGCAATTTCATTATCACCCGGACAGAACGGTGTGCGTTCCGAAATCTCTGTTTCCTGCTGATGCAGGAGTGCAATCAATTTATTCTGGTCCATATCATTTGATCTGATGGGTTGATCAGGATTGATTTTTTCACCGTACAATTTACGTATACGGATGGAATTCTATTTTTCGCGAAAACCAGAAGATTTTTCTGAAGGGAATTGAGCAGACAAGGCTTTGAGTGCTCCCTGGATATGTCGCCAAGCGCGGGCCGAATCACCAAGGTGGACGAATTGCGCGATTTGATCCAGTGTCAGGCCAGCATGAAATCGCAGGTGCAGAAGCAATTGCTGTCGGGCCGACAGATTTGCCAGAGCGGCCTGTAAAGCCTCAAGCTCCTGTTGTTTTTGCGCCATGATGGCGGGATCCTGAATGGGTGTGGGGAGTTGATTCACGTCCTGCAACCGTGAACCACCACTTAAATCGCTGGAACGTCGTTTGCGCCGGTGGCGAACCACAATCTGCCATCTTTGACGTGGTGTGAGCCGTCCATGAACACGGCTGATCGCCCGGTGTAGTTGCTGGGATGTCACATCAGGAAATTCCGCGGACAAAGCTTCCATACAATCCCGGTTGGTCATGCCCTGCGCAAAGCTGTACCGGTATACGAGTTGATCGAAGACCGGTAAAGCTGTGATGGCTGGTAAAAGGAAAGCCCGGCCAAACTCTTTGCGATGCCAGTCGATACAAAGATTGAATACGACCGTGATCAACCAGGTGCGAAAAGTTACATTTCGCGCAGCATCGTATTTGAGCAAGCGCTTGAAACCATCCTCAGATAGCTTTTCGCAAACGAATAGAAAACAATCATTCTTCCGGTCCTGCTGGTATTCAAACTGGCTTGCCGTCTTCATGATTATGGACGCGTGCCGGTTCAGGATCTCAGTCCACGCAATCCAGGCTTCGGGTGTTTTCAACTGGCGCAGAAGGGATAAATCCGATTTCTCAGATAGGCGTTTTCCCGAACGTCGGTCCGACATGTTACACACCAAAAATAATGGATGTAACCGCCAAGGCAATGGGAAGTGCGTCCTTGCATATTCGAATTACAGAGGCAGTTCCCCTTCTAACTATAACAGAACTATTGAAGAAGAATTTTTATGGGTTGAGTATAAGGAGAACAATAGCCCTTTTCCATGAAACCCGCGTGTAGTTAAGAGCTTTACAATCCAGTTTTCAGCCGGGCCCTCATGAAATCTGTGTCAATCTGGATGCCGCGGGTTGAATTCTACACGGTGACACATCCAATTCAGGCTGATACTTGCCCCAAGACAAAAGACACCCTGCTGCAGCTTCATTGCATCCGATAGCTTGGGTGATGGTTGTCCTCAAACAAGTTCGTTCATGGTGGAGCGCGGCAGTCTGGCAACAAACCGGTTTCTGCTGATGCTGCATTTTTGTCCAGGTGAGCGAGTATTTTCCGAATCACCGTCGGATCTTCGATGCTGGCGATGATGCGGACATCACCACCGCATTTGCTGCAGGTTTTGATATCGATATTGAACACACGTTTCAGTCGCTGTGCCCAGGTCATTGATGCCCGACGCTCAGCGGGCGTTTGCTTATCGCCAGATGCGGACTGTTTGCTGCCCCCCATCGCGCCAGCGATGCTGGCGCAGGTTAATTCAATCGTTAGATGAACTAGTTAGGCGCGGCCTGGTCTGAAATGGTATAATTTTTATACCATGTTTGAGTTTGATGAAGCCAAGAGTGAGTCCAATCGTAAAAAGCACGGCATTGACTTCGTCGAAGCGCAACTACTTTGGGCGGATCCTGATTTACTGCAAATCCCGGCAAAAACGGTGGATGAACCACGGTTTCTCGTCATCGGCATGATCGAGGACAAATACTGGTCGGCTGTTGTCACTTTTCGTAGTGAGTCCATCCGCATTATTTCTGTGCGCCGTTCGCGAATTGAAGAAGTGAGTTTATATGAAAGCTAAAACATTCGACCGCAAATTTGATGAAGGAAAGGACGTAACTGACGCGCTCGATCTTTCGAAGGCTGAACGTCCCATGCAGGCTCAGAGACGAGTGAACGTCGATTTCCCGACCTGGATGATTGAGCGTCTCGACAAAGAAGCCAAACGCCTGGGTGTCACGCGCCAGTCCATCATTAAGATTTGGCTCTCGGAGCGCTTGGAGCAGTCGTCATCTAACAAGTCGTTTCACGGGACGCATTAATGCGCCCGTGAACTAAATCGTTAGGTGAATAGCACCGTGGCCGAATTGTTGTACTGGATAAACGGCTTGCTAGTCTGGGTCATAAATGTTCTAAACATCCTGCCATTCTGGACATCAACATTCTTGTTGTTTGCGGCCACTTTGTGGCTTCGCTGGAAGATAAGAAAAGGCTTAACGCTAAAGAGGTCCTTACCGGACACATGGTTAACACTTTGTTCGGTATGAATGAGTGTTCTGTGATCTGTCAGTTACTGAAGAATACGGTCTTGGTTTCATCGGCTGCATCTCCGATACGCAAATCGATTGAGCCGGTCGGCTCGACCAGACCGCGGTGGTCGAAGACAAAGGTCATGTTTTCGGAAAGAACGTCAACGTCGGCCGGAAGTTCGATTACGGGTACGTCAACCAGGTTCTTTCTGGTCCGTTGCTCCTCGGGGGGAGCGATCGAGATCCGGTAGCCGTGATCGTCCGATTGCCGGGAAAGCGACAGTAAGAGGCTGGATTCCGACGATCTGGAAAGATTTCTCGCGATACGCAGGGCATCGAGGACTTGCTCCTCGGCTACAGTCAATTCAGCCCGCGAGGCCGCTCTGTCGGCGTACGACGCTGAAAAAGAAAACGAGATCCCGACCATGGCCACAACCACAAGAATCTCGATTGTTGTGAGTCCCTTTTGGATATTCCGACTACGTTGAAACATGATTTTCCCCTTGTTCTTAATCACTGCTCTGCTGGTGTCGGGAGGGTCGGAACCCTGATGAGGCCAAGTGCTTTAAGGCTCTGGACGTTCCCGCTAATAGTGGCCAACAGAATTGTGTGTTCGGGTATACAAATGCAAGAATCGGGCCGAACTATGAGTAATATTAAATATACTCATAAAATCAATATCATATATAAAATAAGACCTCTGCTATCAACCAGGGATGCTTATGAAATGAACAAAATCTGTCATTAAATAACGCCAAAAAAGTCAGTCGAAAATCCGAGTATAAGGAGAACATGACCTGCCCCCTGCTTTAGTACCACGTTATTCCTAGTAGAGCCGTCATTGATTACGTAGTTGCTCAGCCTTTTCGGCTGGCGTGATATAGCCCAACATCGAATGGGGTCGCTGCTCATTGTAATCCTGTCGCCACTGTTTCAATATGGTACTGAAAGTGAGGGGTCAGGTCAGATCACTCCCGCTAAACGAGGCAAAGGCACAGCACTGCCGGAAACCTCCAGTTAATATCTGTGCAGTTTTTTAGGGGTCCTTACGGTGTCTCCTCTGCCAAACGCTGCGCGCGTGCCAGCCCAGCTTCCACAACCTCGTGACCGGGATAGGCCTGGTTAACCACAAAGAACACAAACAGACCAGGGCGAATAAAACCGTCGGCAAGCAGCTTGTCGGCCATCCTTACCAGGTCCGGGATCGCTGCTTCAAGCCCGGTGAAGGTGCCGTCGGTCAGGTAGCGCTGGAACAGCAGCAGGGCATTCTGGTTCTTTTGCTGGCGGAATTGCTCATCCATCTGTGCGGCGATGGTTGCGGGAGCAGTGTAGCTAAGGGCTGCCGTCAGTGCCGGATCACGGCCGGCAAACCAGTCTGCCGAAGTGAGTGGGGCGTCGATATGCGGGGTGATGGCATCGCGAAAATCATTGGCCAGCCAGCTGTGCCAGAAGAGCGTGGATACCCGCAGCGTTAATCCGCTGTGTTCGAGCTCCACCCGCTTGGGGTCGCTAAAATGATCGGGCTTGGCGCCGCCGGGCTCGCCTACAAACATGGCGTAGCTATAGGCCTCGAGCTGGTGCAGCAGGTGCTGCGCGGCTGAAAACGTGGTGCGCCCGATCAGCACGTAAAGCCGCCCGTACTGATTGAATTCGCTGCGTGTCAGGCCGGTGACAAAGGGCAAGGTCCACGCGCCGATGCCGCCGGAATTGTGCCGCAGGTCCAACACATAACGCGAGACTCCGGCCTCACGGGCGGCGGCGAGCGAGTCAACAACGAATTCACTGTACGGCCGGGCGGGTGCTTCCTCAAAGCGATTAACCTGCACATAAATGGCCCCGGTCCCTGAATCGGACGGCGGCAGCACGTCGAACCACTGACTGGTATCGAGATCACGCAGATACAGTGGCGGTGGCCCGGTTGGACTGCTCATCCAGCCATCGAGGTTGCCGGTTAAAGGGGCGAGGTTGGTTACGCGCTCCGTACCGGACTGGTCCTGTGTGAGCAGCGGTACAGCATCGATGGCCTCAACCATGCCCAGGGCGCGCAATACCTCGGGCAAGGCCAGGCGATCGGGTGTCATGAGTCGCGAACGATTGTCGTTTTCATAGAACGCCGTGAGCCTGGCCTGCTCAATGGCTTCAGCGACGGGTAAACTGCCGATACGCACAACTTGCTGCCCGATCAGCGCAGTAGACCCGGCCGCCGCACCGGTAATAAAAAGTCCGTTTTCGAACAAACCGAATTGCACCGGCAACTGGTGGAACTTCAGCCCATCGTGATTGGGGGGCGCTGTGCCGGAATGACCCAGCTCGGCTTCCAGTGCGAACTGCGGATATTGGCGCGGCAGGTGCAGGCGGGTATGCCCATCCCTGATCAAGGAAACGATTTTCGCCATCTCGATAATGATCACATCGTCAGTGAGATTGGGGATTTGTTCGTCCAGAGCTTCGACCGCACTGTCAAAATCGGCCTCGGAAACTTCAATGAAGGGCTTGAAGTGGATGTCTTTGATGGCCGTTGCCATCTGCGTCAGGTCGGCGCGCCAGGCCTCGTCAGCCAGAATGCGGGTGGTGTCTGCAGGCGCCGTTGCCGCACAGCCCAGACAAGTGGCTGCCGCAATCACCGTGGCCAGAATGCGATGCATGGTTTCTCCCCAATTGAAAGGCGGGCACACCCGCCCGCCAATTTATTAATCCGTCTCAATGGTTGGATGTCAAAACAGGCCAAAAGGTTGAAAAACCTGGAGACAAAGATACCCACGACTGGAGTATAGGCAGCGTCGACGGATCAGGCGAAACTGATCACCAGCGCCAAGGTCAGCGCAAGAAGGACCACGGCCAGCAGCCGATAGTCGCGCCAGGCGGGTTGGCGTTGCTCGGGCCGGGTCAGCGACCAGTGCCACAGGCTCGCCGCTGATGGTGGTGTCACCGCAGGGCGCAGGCGGGCAGTGACGACGAAGATCAGCACGCTGGCCGCAAACAGCAGGCCGGCGACCAGGGTGAAGTGCAGCGTTAGCAGCCCGCCGAGCCAGAGCACGAACAGCAGCGCCGAAAGGGCGTGTCCGCCGACCAGAGTTGCCATTGCACTGAACGGCCCGGCCCGCCGCGAAAAGGCGCCAAGCAGAAACACGGCGGCCACCGGTGGCACCAGGTAAGAAAGGGCGGTCTGGAGGTAATGGAACAGGCCCTCGAAGTTGCCGATCAGCGGTGCGATGGCGGAGGCCAGCAGCATGAACAGGCCGATCGCGCCGCGGCCGATCCAGGCGGTCGTTCGTGGGCTCAGGTTGGGGCGAAGAGGCTTGATGAAGTCGAGCGTCAGCAGGGCTGCAGCGGAGTTCAGCGTCGAGTCGATGCTTGACATCAGCGCCGCCACCAGCGCCGCCAAAATGAGACCGGAGAGCCCGGCCGGCAGCACCTCGGCGATCAGCGCAGGGAAGACCCGATCACCACTATCGAGTGGCGGCAGGATCAGCGTTGCGAGCACACCGGGAATTACCATGATGTACAGCACCGGCAGCTTAAGCAGGCCAGCAAGTAATACACCGAAACGCGCATCGGCAATGCTGCGGGCTCCGAGCACCCGCTGCACGATAAACTGGTTGGTGCACCAGAAATAAAACCCCAGAATCGGCACCCCCACCAGTGTACCCAG
>CAMYKC010000046.1 GCA_947258865.1 uncultured Lysobacterales bacterium | reverse complement strand
GGGTGAGATCCGTTCCGAGTTCGTGGTCAACTGCGCCGGCATGTGGGCGCGGCAGTTGGGCGAGCAATCCGGCGTGACCATTCCGAACCAGGCCGCGGAGCACTATTACCTCATCACCGATGATATCGAAGGCATGAACGCCGACCTCCCCATCCTGGAAGATCCCTCGGTGCACGCGTACTTCCGCGAGGAAACAGGGGGGCTCATGATCGGGTTGTTCGAGCCGGACTGCGCACCGTGGAAAGTCGAGGGCATTCCCGAGGACTTCTCGTTCGGCGAACTGCCGCCGGACTGGGACCGGCTCACGCCTTTTCTCGAACGGGCCATGGAGCGCGTACCGGTCTCGATGAACGCCGGGATCCGCAATTTCTTCTGCGGCCCGGAAAGCTTTACACCGGACCTCGGCCCGGTCATCGGGGAAGCCCCTGAACTGAGAAACTACTTCGTCGCAGCGGGCCTGAACTCGGTCGGAATCATCACCGGCGGCGGTTATGGCCGGGTGGTGGCACACTGGATCCTGAATGGCCGCCCCGACGTGGACGTAACGGGTATCAACATCGACCGTTTCCATCGTTACCAGTGCAACCCGGAATACCGTCGCCAACGTGCCCTGGAGTCCCTTGGGCTGGTCTACGCCTGCCATTATCCCGACCGCTCGCCCAAAACTGCCCGCGGCGCCCGCAAATCACCCTTCCATGAACGTCTGGCGGAAAACGGCGCACATTTCAGGGACGTCAGCGGCTGGGAATCACCGGGCTGGTATGCGCCCGGGGGTTTTGAGCCCGTCGCGGACCGCCTGACCTGGGGCCGGCCCAACTGGTTCCCATGGTGGGAAGCCGAGCACCGTGCCTGCCGCGAAGGCGTCATCGCCATGGACATGTCCTTCATGGGTAAATTCCTGGTGCAGGGCCGGGATGCCGGCGCCTTCCTGGACTACCTGTCGGCCAACGAGGTGAACGACGCGTCCGGAAGGATCACCTACACCCAGTGGCTTAACGAGGACGGCAAGATAGAGGCCGACCTCACCGTGACCAAGCTCGATGACCTGACCTTCATGGTGGTCACCTCGGACATAGCGCACCGGCACACTGAAACCTGGATGAGACGGCATATCGCCGGAGATCAAAATGTGTTCGTCACGGATGTCACGTCCGCTTACGGACAGCTGAACATCCAGGGGCCCAAGTCCCGTGAATTGCTGCAGTCGCTCACCAGCGTCGACCTTTCCAACAAGGCTTTCCCGTTCCGCGCCGTCAAGGAAATAGACATAGGCCTGGCCCGCGTCCTGTGTGTTCGGATCACCTATGCAGGCGAACTGGGTTACGAGCTGAACATACCCACCGAGCAGGCGGTCCACGTATACGACCGCATCGTCGAGGCCGGGCAGAATTTCGGCCTGCGGCACGCCGGCCTCAGGGCCCTGGGCAGCCTGCGCCTGGAAAAAGGTTACCGGGATTACGGGCATGACATCGACAACACGGACGATCCGTACTCGACCGGCCTGGGTTTCTTCGTGCGGCTGGACAAGGAAAGCGATTTCATCGGCAAACAAGCGTGCATCGAACGGAAGGCCGATGCCACGTTCACGAGACGGCTCGTGCAGGTTCTGCTCAAAGATCCGGAACCGCAGATGTTTCATGCCGAAATCGTGCTGCGCAACGGGGTACCCGTCGGCGACGTGCGGGCCGCATCGTATGGCCACACCCTTGGCGGGGCAGTCGGCCTGGCCATGGTCGAGGGCAATCCTGTCGATGCCGCTTACCTGGAAGCGGGCGAGTGGGCTGTGGACATTGCAGGAACAAGCTACCCGGCCGAGGTTTCACTGAAACCGATGTACGATCCCGGGATGAAGAAAGTCAGGGTATAAAGGGGTCAGAGCCCTTTATTTGATCGATTCTTCAGTTCGATTCGAGACTGCTTATACCTGATCACGGTAATCGGCCATAACCGTACCCGCCGCCGCTACTTCTTCCTCGTGACTCACTTCCCGCCAGGGCTCGGCCAGCGCTGCTTCGTACCAGGCCTGCATCATCGGGTGAGCGAGTATGAATTGGGCGTAAGCCTGTGCCGGTTCGCTCAGCGCCAGGCCGTAGGTTTGTGCGCGAAATGCCACCGGGGCGTAGAACGCATCGGCTGCGCTGAAGTTGGCGCCGGCGAGATAAGGGCCACCAAAGCGCTTTGTGCCTCCACTCCAGATTTCGTCGATACGGGCGATGTCGGCTGCCAGCGGCGCGCCGACCTGGTGGGGTTTCACCCGCACGCCGCAGGTCATGGCGCACTGTTGGCGCAGAGCGGGGAAACCCGAGTGCATTTCACTGGCAACGCAGCGCGCCCAGGCGCGTGCATCCGGCTGCTCCGGCCACACGCCGGCGTGGCGTTCGGCCAGGTATTCGATGATGGCCAGGGAATCCCAGATAACGTTGTCGCCGTCGTGCAGGCAGGGTACGCATCCGTTGGGCGCAAAGCTGCGGAATTTGTCCCAGTTGGAGCCCTCATCGAAAACCACCTGATGTTCTTCAAACGGGATGTCCAGAGCGCGCATCAGCAGCCACGGCCGCAGTGACCATGAAGAATAATTCTTGTTGCCTATATAGAGTGTGTACATGGTATCTCTCCAGCAGAATAAAGGGGTCAGAGCCCTTTTAAGCCAAGAATCCGGCCCGATTAGCTGAATTTCAGTCCTCGCGCAGCGGCGGCATCGGAATGGGAATGTCGAAAATGGCCGATGCAACGCCCATCCCATCTTCGCAGGTGTTGGGTGGAACCGTGCCGACGTAGTTCTTGCGCGCCGATGGGAACTCCGCGGCCCAGAACATGAAACCGAGCATCCCGTTGGTCGTTCCTGCCCCGGCCGGTGCTACCGTCTGGACATAGTCCGCATGCAACCATTGCTCGGAAGCATAAAAATCCCTGCAGTTGGTCAGGTTGCCCTTCAGGTAGAGACCCCCGGTGAACCGGTTCGGCGCCTTGGGCGGAATGACCGGATTGTAGGTGGGCATGCCGTTGACGTGCTCCTGCCAGTTTCCGGGCGAACCGGACCTGCGATGCACCATGGCGTTGGCGTAGTCCAGGACCGGATCGGCGTTGTCCAGCCAGTGGATGGTGGCGTGGCGGTTCAGCTCTTGCAGGTAGCGCCCGCCGGCGGCCAGGTCGATCGTCAGCCGGGCGGCATGATCGGCCCCCGTTTCATCGTAAGGATGCACCAAGCGATAGGCATCGATGAATGCCTGCAGGCCGACAAGATTCGCGCCGGTGTTGCGCTCGTAATCGATTTCGATGCCGACATCGAAGTGCTCCGCAATGGCGGCGGCATTGAAACCAAGCTGTGCCGGGTCTGTGGCCAGCGCTTCGTCCCAGGCGTCCGTATAAGTGACGCCGCCAATGGACATCATCACGCGGATGCCGGCGCTCTTGAAGTAGTCGACAATCTCCTGGGTCATGCCGATCGGCACGCCCGTCATCACGTCAAATTTGTCCATGTTGAGGACCTGCATCGGGTGCAGGAAGCTCAGCACCACCAGGTTGACCGACGGCACCCCATCACCCCGGTCGATGATCCAGCGGTTGGCTATGTCGAACTCTTCTCCAGGCAAGGTATTACGTGGCAAAGCCCAGTCCGCATAGTGGTTGCCTGCGTGCCAGACACCGAATATGTCGATGGGGGTGAACTCACCCGGCGGCGGTGGAGGCGGCGGTTCGCTGGAGCAGGCGCCCTGATCCCGCCAGGTGGGCTTGTGGGTACCGGGCACGACGCCTTCACTGGTCCGCTTGGCGCGCCACTCATGAAGGTTATAGGCAACGATATCGCCGCGATGGTAGACAAGCGCGGGATCCCAACCTGCGGCGGTACATCCTTCCGCCTGGGCATGGGCCGGCGAGATGCCAATCCCGGGCAACAGCAACGACCCCATCAGCAACAAAGTCAGAAAAAGGAAACGTGTGCTTACCTGCGGCGTAAACATGATGAAACCCTCCCTTATACCTTTAAGACTAGCACCAGCCTGGTGAGGCTGCCATGATCGAACAGCGATTAAGATCAGATATTTGCTCAAGAGCGCATGATTGGACCCGGCTCCTCTAACTTGACGTCGAATTCTTATCTTGATCGCCCGTGTTATCGTATGATTCAGCGCGATTTTTCGGTTCAGTCCCACAATTAGCAATGCAACAAAAAAGGTAGGTGCAAAATGCGAGCATTTTTTCCCTTAGCTCTTTTCCTGGTCGCGGGAATCTCGCCTAAGGCACATGCCTCTTCTGCCCCCGACCTGTCTGATGTCGAGCTGGAACAACGCGTCGATTCGATTCTCGAGCAAATGACCCTGGAGGAGAAAATCGACTACATTTCTGGCGTTGATTTCTTCTTCGTGCGAGGTATTCCGCGTTTGGGCGTGCCGCGCCTTAGAATGGCCGACGGGCCGATGGGCGTGCGAAACGACGGACCGGCGACAGCCTTCGGTGGCGGAATTGCACTGGCCGCTTCCTGGAATCCGGCGCTGGTCGAACGTATCGGCGTCGAGTTTGGCCGCGACGCGCGCGCTAAGGGCGCGCATATTCTGCTGGCGCCGGGCGTCAACATTTACCGGGCACCGATTGCGGCTCGCAATTTCGAGTACTTTGGTGAAGATCCGTTCCTCGCCGCACGCTTGGCCGTGAGTTTCATCAACGGTGTGCAAAGCCAGGGGGTGAGCGCCACGATCAAGCACTTCGTGGGAAACAATTCGGAGTTCGACCGCAACAATACCGACTCCATCATCGACGAGCGCACGCTGCGCGAGATTTACCTGCCGGCGTTCGAGGCGGCCGTCAAAGAGGCCCAGGTGGGAGCCATCATGGACGGCTATAACCTGACCAACGGCGCTTACATGTCGCAGCACGCCTATCTCAACAATGAGGTGGCGAAAAACGAATGGGGCTTCCGCGGCCTGATCATGTCGGACTGGATTTCGACCTACGACGCCATCGGCGCGGCGAATGGCGGACTGGATATCGAGATGCCCGACGGCAGCCAGTTCAATGGCGAGACTCTGCTGCCAGCGATCGAGTCCGGCAAGGTCAGCATTGCCACCATTGACGACAAAGTAAGGCGCATATTGCGCGTCGCAGCCGCTTTCGGCTGGCTCGACCGCGAGCAACTTGACCTTTCCATTCCACGATATAACCCGCAGGGCCGGCAAGCTGCGCTGCAGGGGGCCCGCGAAGGCATGGTGCTGCTAAAAAACGAAAACTCGCTGTTGCCGCTGGACGGCGGACAAATCGGGAATATCCTCGTCGTTGGCCCGAATGCGCATCCTGCCGTCACTGGCGGCGGTGGCAGCTCGATGGTGCAGCCTTTCTCATCGGTGAGCATTCTTGAGGGACTGGCCCGGGCGGCCGGCCCGAACACCACGGTGCTTTATACACCGGGTCTGCCGTCCCTCGCCGAGATGGTGCGCGCCACGCAATTTTCCACGGAAGCCGCCGCGGGCGAGCCGGGCATGCATGCCGAATACTTTGCGACGGAAGATCTTTCCGGGGAACCGGTAATAGAGCGCGTGGAGCCAGGAGTGGAAATTGGTTTAAATGCTGACGGACCATGGTATCCGAAAGACACTTTCTCGGAGCGTTGGACCGGCTTCTACACCGTTCCGGAGAACGGCTCTTATGATGTCTTCGTCGCCTCTGCCGGTGACAGCGGCGGCTTCTACCGGCTGTTTGTCGATGACAAGCTCGCGATTGACAATTGGACTTTGAACAAGGCGTTGGTGGATTACGTCACGCTGGGGCTTGACGCCGGCCCCCACAAGTTCGTCTTAGAACATCACGGGCGCCAGAAGTGGCCAGGCGAGCGACTGCAACTCGGCATTTCACGGCACGGTGATCGCGTTGAGGCCACTGCCCGGGCCATGGCCGCCGAGGCTGACGTCATCGTGATCGCTGCGGGTTTCGATGCCGCCACCGAATCCGAGGGCGCCGATCGCACGTTCCGGCTGCCGCCAGGGCAGGATGAACTGATCAATGTCATGGCTGTGACGAACGAGCGGACGGTTGTTGTCATGACCTCAGGTGGTGCCGTTGATATGAACGACTGGCTCGGCCAGGTACCAGCATTGCTGCAGGCCTGGTACCCCGGACAGGAAGGCGGCACCGCAGTAGCGGAGATACTTTTTGGCGCGGTGAACCCTTCGGGCCGCCTGCCAGCGACCTTCGAGCGACGCTGGGAAGACAGCCCGGCGTATGACAGCTATTACCCCGAGCCTGGAACGCAGCGAATACTCTATAAAGAGGGCATTTTTGTCGGCTACCGTGGCTTCGAGAAAAACGGAATCAGTCCCCTGTTTCCTTTTGGCCATGGCCTCTCCTATACGAGCTTCGAATATGCCAATCTCGAAATTTCGCCCGGACAATCCGCGGACGGAAACGTGCGCATCTCCTTCGACCTGACCAACAGCGGTAGCCGCGCCGGCGCCGAGGTAGCGCAGATCTATATTGCCGATACCCACAGCAGTGTTGCCCGGCCACCGAAGGAGCTCAAGGGTTTCGCCAAAGTCAGCCTTGAACCTGACGAAACGCAGCGCGTGACCGTGGAACTGGATCGGCGTTCATTTTCCTACTATGACGTAGATGCCAAGGACTGGAGAGCCACGGCGGGAATATTTAGTGTACTCGTCGGTCGATCCAGCGCAGCAATTGAACTGCGTGGCCAGGTGACGCTCGCAAAAGATCTCTGACCTAAGTTCCCGAAAAGGACACTCATCCCTTTTAATACCGGCATGCTGAATCCAAAACACGTTCGCCCCGCCTGTCGAGCAGTCTTTGTCGGCATTTTCCTACTTGCCGTTTTTTCCTGTTCCACAACCGGAGCGCTCAGTCGTTCCGGGAATTCGGTTGCTGTGATTCCTGCGGCGTCGCAGCAACAGGCCGCAACGAGCGGTGATCAATTACTGCGGCTGCCGTACACCAGCCAGCTTGACCAGACCGAACGCGAATACCTGGTTTATCTACCCGCAGGCTATGACGCCGACCCGCAAAAGAAATGGCCGCTGATGCTCTTTCTGCACGGCCACGGTGAACGCGGTGACGGGCTGCAAGAGCTTGATTTTGTGATGGTCCACGGGCCACTTTACGAGGCCTGGATTCAACGCAAGCAGTTGCCTTTCATCGTAGTCGCACCACAACTGCACATGTTTGATTTGCGCGAAAACGGTCCCGACTTTATCCGCAACCGCAGCATGGATGCGCTGCCGGTTCGCCTGCCGCAGGGCGTTCCCGACCGCGCAGAATTTTTTCCGACCCACAGGCCAATGGCCGGCGCCGCCCCTGCCGATATGTCGGCGATCCCAGTGACCTATGATTTTGGCTGGAGCCGGGTCGAGGAGGACCTGGTGTCGATACTGAACCAGGTGCAGACAAGCTTCCGCACTGATAAAAGGAGAATCTATCTCACCGGACTGAGCCTGGGCGGCATCGCAACCTGGTACCTTGCCAGCAAGCATCCGCAACGCTTCGCGGCCATCGCACCGGTGGTCGGCTTCGGGCACCCGAGCCTGATGGAGCCCATTGCCAGGCACCGGATTCCGGTTTGGGCCTTTGCCGGCGGCCGCGATGAAACTGTTGAAGCCAGTTACTTTTACCCGGGCATCAACCGGCTCGAAGAAATGGGCCATGATGAGGTGCGTTTTACCGTACACGAAGACCTGGGGCATGACACCTGGCGGCGGGTTTACCGCGGTGATGACCTGTACAGCTGGATGCTGTCACAGCAACTTGGCGATTGAACTAACGGGGCGAAACCATTCCAGACCGGGTCAGGGCCAGGCCGGCACCGGCAGGCGCAAGGTCCGAAAACGCGGGCAGGCATGAAAAAAACCAGGCGCTATCCGGGAGACGAGTGCAGCCAGTTTTCCACTTTCAGCCCCGGTATGCGCAAGAATTCGCGGTCATTGGCCGTGACCACTGTGCAGTCTAAAACCAGAGCGTGAGCAGCGATCAGCATGTGCCTATGCCTGTTGCCACAAACTGTCAATTTCACCCCTGCACAAACGACTGCGTGCTCAATGTTCAGGATCTTCAGTCTGTTAAAGCCTGGGCGGTACTGGAAGAGGTAAACTCAGACCATCTGTGCCAGTCTTTTGAGCCGATTCCCTTCAAGGAGGGTGGCATTGACCTTTGTAGCGACTAATCATTACCGTCACAACGTCCGTCCTGTTCCGGACCCTCCAGGATACCGTTGCCGCAGCAATAGCGGCCATTGGGGCGGCCCGTTCTCTTGCCATCACAGTCATTCGAGCAATTGTTGCAATCTTCGCCCGGATCGCAGACACCATTGTTATTGCAGTAATTTTGACAGTCGGGACTTTCAGCGCAATCCGGATCATCGCAGTCCGTCAACTCGTCGCAGTCCTCGTTAATGACATCGCTGCAGTTCGCCTCCGACAACGGAGGCAAACCACAATCGTCAGGACAGTTGCAGGAGTCTTCAGCCAGCTCACAGGCACCGTCACCACAGACAGAACCGATGCCTGCGATCACCGGGTAAATCGTCTCCGCGATGATCGTATGCGCCGCGGCACTCGGGTGGATGGGGTCTTTCATCAGCTGGTTTGGCGACAGGCCACTGTTGACCAGGACATCCCAGATTTCGACAAATTCCACATCCACATCCGCGTCCAAATCCGCATTGGCCGCAACACCGGGAAGCAAGGCGTCCAGCGCCACGACGCCGTCGTAGCGGCCGCCCGGTTTGAGGTAGGGGAGCCCAAGCACAATGACCGTTGCGGTGGAGGGAAGCCCATCGAAGAAGGCGATCATGTCGAGATAATCTGAAACATAATCCGCTTCGTACTGAGGCCAGTAATTCGGGTGCGCGTCATTCGTTCCCAGCATGATCGTCACGATATCCGGCTGAAAATCCTGGGCCGCCTGAAACATCGGCGAATCCCAATAAGACTTCTCCGCGATCTTCAGCATGCTGTAGGCGCTATGACCGAAATTCTGTACGTCGTATTCGCTGCCCAGCATGCCGCCCAGCTTGGTAACGTACTTGTCTGCTTCCTTCAATTTCCAGCCCGCAGTAATACTGTCGCCCACGCAGGCTACGCGCGTTTGCGCGAAGCACGAGATACTGAATGCAGCTAGACAGGACAGAAGTAATGCGATGAGTAAACTTCTTCTGTTCATTTCATGATTCCTTAATCTAAGTTGCAGAGGTGTATGCAAAAAAAGGATTACATACAAAAATTAGACGCTCATAACTCTGAAAAGAAATTGGTGGTCATTGGGTGTCTTGTTTCTTTCTTTGTGGGTGTCCGGTTCTCTGGGTTCTCTCGTTTGTGGGTGTGCGGTTCTCTCGATTGAATCGGAAGCTTGTCTTTGCAGTCTCAACTAACGCTGACTCTCCCGTGTGCCTTTTCGGGATTGCGCATTGTTTTCATGGAGACCCCCACGCCATAGGTGATGAAATCACCGCTCGGTTCAATGCGGATCAGGCAGGAGTCCGCAACGAACTGATCGTCGATTTCCATGCCCTTAAACAAGGAATCGAGAATCTCCCGATCTATCTCGTCACCCTGTTGCACGGTAGCTTGCCCCTGGAACGTGATAGTCGCTGGCGGTATGGGTAGAAAAGGCAAGAACGGAATCCGCTTGGGAATCGTAACGGTCACGGAGACGTGCGGATTCTGCTGAACATGGCGTACCTTCCAAGCTTCTTTGGAAGTCCCAATGTAGATTTGCCGGTCCCGCACGACATAAACTACACCCGCGGTCCTTGCCTCGCCCTTCGCCGTGAGCATGCCCAGCACGGCAAAGAAGTGTTTTTCGATTTCGTTCCATACCTGTTCAGTTGTGATGATGGTCGGCATAATCGTTATTTCCTTAAATATCGGACATCCACAAAGTTCTGCACATAAGTATCGGCTAAATATCGGACATCCACAAAGTTCTGCACGCAAGCATTACGTTGTCTTTAATCAATTTATCAACTAAGCGAGAATGATTGCTGACAACGACGTTTCCGCGGAAACGCTTGAATCCGGATTCAGATGAACTCTTGGATTTGAGCCGTAGCCACATCGTGGCTACCGGATCTGATTACTCAAACAGTGAATGAATTAGCTGACTGCAGGGCAAAGACGAGCCCCAACTGAAATCCCCCGCAGGAACTTCATGCCCATGCCCTCGGCCATAGCCCGCAGCCGGACGACTGGGCCAATCGCGTGAAACGGGAGTTCTTCTTTCTTGCTCAGGTAGTCCAGGACAGGTGCCGCGTCCATATGCAACCGTTGGAGTACTGGTGGTTGCTCTTCCGTGATTGCGCCCTTCTTGCCCTGCCGGATACTTCGGCCTGCCCAGTCGACAAATTCCAGATAGTCTTTCAGGCTAAAAGGCAGGCCTTCGGACACAACGTGTTGGTCATTCATGGCATATAAACCGTGCCGATCCGGTTGCCGAATACGTTCCTGGATGGACGTGTATTCGGAAGTCTCGGGCGTTGCCGCCACCGCTGCGCGAACCGGATTCAAATCGACATAAGCCATGCAACTCAGCACGGCGCGTTCATCCAGTAGTGCCTGCGACTTGAAGCGCCCCTCCCAGAATCGACCGGTGCAGTTGTCTTCTGCATTGGCCCGTCGCGCGATCGATTCGTTCAGGCAGCGCATGAACCAGGACAGATCGTACATGCGCTCACGCCATTGGGCGACGGTGTCACCGACGATGATTTGCTCCGCTGGGGTCAGAGCCGCATCACTCAACCAGCGCTTGACTAGTTCATGACCGTTGAAAATCCGGGTCCATCGCTGTGCTATTTCGAGATCACTCCAGCTCAATGCGGTATCCATGTCGATCCTGAAGACAACGTGGTAGTGATTGCTCATTACTGCATAAGCACACAGATCCACGGCAAATACCGACGCCAGGAACTTCATGCGATTGACAATCCACTGACGGCGGTGCTCAAAGTCAAGACCGCTGGCAGGATCGTGTCCACACAGAAAGGCTCGACGGACACACCGGGCAATGCAGTGGTAGTAAGGCGTGTCGTCCAGCGAGACCAGGCGTTTACGGGGCGTGGGCATGGGATGATTCTGTGCCCCGGGCGGTCAGCCCGTCATCAGAAAATTGCCGCGATCGTTGTAGGTAATTTATGGATTTGTGGATGTCCGGTTCTTCGTTCTTCAGTTCTTCGCCACGGAGGTTCGAATTGCGGGATAATTCCGATAAAAGAGGAAACAGCAGCCGGGCGAATGGATTTATCAAAGGAAGCATATCAGGCAAAGCAACGGGTCAATCTGACAAGCATATTTGTCAATCTGGCCCTAAGTATTCTGAAGCTGATCGGTGGTATCGCAGGACATTCCCAAGCTCTCATCGCTGATGCCCTGCATTCAGTCTCGGACCTGGCTACGGATGTTCTGGTCATCATCGCGACAAGACTGGGGCACAACGAAGCAGATGAAGATCATCCCTACGGACACACGCGTTTTGAAACAGTCGCCACACTCGTTCTTTCCCTGCTGCTTGTCGCCTTCGCAATCGGTATCATCGCGGATGCTGTCGGACGTCTGTTTGATCCCTCATCCCTGCTCATGCCTCAACCTGTGGCACTGTTCATCGCGGCGATTTCCATTCTGGCTAACGAGGGCTTGTTCCGGTACAGCATTCGTGTCGCAAAGAAATGGCGCAGCACGCTTCTGAAAGCCAACGCCTGGCACCATCGCAGCGACGCGTGGTCGTCGATTATCGTATTGCTGGGCATAGCCGGTTCCATGGCGGGTCTCACCTATCTCGATGCAGTGGGCGCCATCCTGGTGGCAGTAATGATTGCGAAAATCGGTTGGGACATGGGCTGGCCCAGCATACGTGAGTTGGTCGATACCGGCATGGAGCCGGCCGAGCTTGCGAGGATTCGCACCAGTATCAACGAAGTCGAGGGCGTGGAGGCTCTGCACCTGCTGCGCACGCGGCGTATGGGCGAAAACGTGATTATCGACGTTCACATTGTTGTAGCGCCCAAAGTGAGTGTCTCAGAAGGCCACCAGATCGCAGAACGCGTCCGCCACCACATCATTCAATCAATTGATGAAGTGACGGACGTCACAGTGCACATCGACCCAGAAGACGACGCCATATGGGCGCCGGATCCGAATCTCCCAACAAGGGACGTGTTGTTGAAGGAACTGCGGCGTCGCTGGGCTCCACTCGGCGTCGTGGAACACATTGAACGCATCGACCTGCACTATCTGAAGGGACAGATATCGGTGGACGTCATTCTTCGCCTGGACGCCGCGGAGGGTGTGAAGAATGCCAAAGAGCTTGCGGGAAAAGTGACTGAGGCGGTAGGCGATCTAGAGTTTCTCAGAGCGGTGAAGGTTTTTTACTGCTAAGCCAGAGGTATTCTAAACTTCCAATCCAATTAAGCTTGAATGTTGGCCGCCGCCAGCGGTAGTCGGTCGGCTCGGGCACGCGCCCGGCCGGCAGCGGAATTTCCAATGGCGATGGGCTTTGACCTGGGCTTGGTGGTCGCGTGACAACTGTACGGGCGACATATTGGATGTAGAGCTGACGCAGACTGGCCAGACTGCATGTTTACCAGGGTTTGTGGGTGTCAGGTATTTCTAGGGTTTGTGGGTGTCCGGTTCTCCGGTTCTTCGGTTTTTCCCAAACAGGCGCTTCGTCGTCCGGGCGATTGCGATCCAGACGCCTGTTTACCAATAACTGCGAAATTAGAGTGTGTTACAAGCAGAGCAGTTTGATTTGGAGTAGGAACTATCGCATCAGGGTATTCTGACCCTTATGATTAATATCCTCGGATGTTAACAGTAGACTTGGGTGCGCATAACCCAGTAATCAAAAGGGAGTGACAAATTTGAAACAGACCGACCCGAGAATTAGGGATGCATTGATCGATGCTGCTTCCGCGCAAAACCTGTCTTATGTACCGTACTCCGGTTTCAAGATGGGTGCTGCAGTGGTGACGGATCAGAATAATGTGATCCAGGGAGCAATTGTCGAGAATGTGTCTCTCGGACTATCGATGTGTGCGGAGCGAGCAGCTCTGTTTGCGACTGTCGCTCAAAACGCAGGCAAGCCCGAAATCCTTGCACTCATCTCGCGCCCCACAGCTGGCAATTTGACCTGGCCCTGTGGCGCCTGCTTGCAAGTGGCATTGGAGTTGGGCGGAAAGGATCTTGTCGTGGTGGTCTCAGACGGAAGTCGCGAGGAAAGTGCCAAGCTGGGAGAGCTGGCAAGTAAATTGCCGTACAAAGGTTAAGAGGCTCAGGCGGATAAGGAAAACTAAGCAGCTGTTACCAGATTCAAGCAAGTATCGGGGACGGAATCAGGCGACATGATTCGCCCTGCGAAGCCTGAATTCTTGCGGCAATCCTCCGGGAACCGTTAATCAGCATTGATTTCTGCTACGGCCCGGCCAGGAACCGACGATGAACCGAATACCGCCCTGGGTCCGCCGCCCGTTGTGCCTATTCGAGTTTCCGTATCGCCTGCGGATCCGCGAGTGGCCCCCGCTCTGTGATGCCCTTCAGAGCCTCGCGCCGCCGGACATGCCCGAGTATCTTCGCAATCAGCGGCGGGGCTTCGATGCATATATGGACCCATCCCGTTTTGCAAGACACATTGTTGTTCGAGACAAGAAGAGGGTTGCTACCATATATCCGGCCTGTTGATGCGAACGTATTGTCGCTGGCCTTGATGAATTTCGCTCGTCTTGACCTTAACAGGCGATCGGCTTCCAAACAGCCACTGCATCGATCAGGTTCTCAAGACGACGGTCTGACCTGTCTTGTCATCAATCGCTAATGTGTCCTCGCAAGCTGTTGATGGGTTTTCATTTACACCTTATCTTCGAGCCGAGCAGGCCTGCTTGACCATCAGGCTTCTCTTGGCTGATAAATCTCACCTCGCGCGAGCAGCGCCCAGATGATCCGGGCGTTTTTATTGGCCAGTGCGACCGCAGCCTTGTTCTTCCCGCGTCGCGCCACCAACGACTGCAGCCACCGACTGCGCCGGTCGTCTTTTCCCTCAATCCGGCGGATCACCGACCGTGCACCATGGATGAGCAGCGTTCGTAGATACCGGTCGCCACGCTTGCTGATCCCGAGCAGGACCGGCCTATCTCCTGTTGTGTGCTGGCGTGGCACCAGCCCCAGACTGGCGGCGAAGTGCCGGCCATTACTGAACTGCTTGCCGTCACCGTAGGTGGCAATCACCGCCGTGGCGATCTTAGGACCGATACCCTCGATGGCGCCCAGTCGTCGACAGGCCTCATGGGCCGCATACACCTGCCGAATCTCCTCATCGTACTGCTTGATGCGCTCATCCAGTACGCGGAACGCTTCCAACAGTTCGGCAAGCCAAGTCCGAAAGCAATCCGTCAGACCATTTTCGCCATCTTCCAGTATCTCCGGGATCCGGCGACGGACCTGGCTGATCCCATAAGCCACTACAATCCCGTACTCGCCGAGCAACCCCCGAAGCTGATTGGCCAGTGCCGTGCGCTGCTTCACCACCGACTGCCGCAACCGGTGTACCGCCTGGAGGTCCTGCTGGTCGACCGTCTTGACCGCCACAAAGCGCATGTTTGCACGCCCCGCCGCCTCACAAATGGCTTCGGCATCGTTGTAGTCGTTTTTGTTTCCCTTCACATAGGGCTTCACGAACTGCGGGCTGATGAGCTTGATTTCATGACCCAGCTGGCCGATCTCGCGTGCCCAGTAGTGGCTGCCACCGCACGCCTCCATCGCGACCTGACACACCGGCAGGTTCGCGAACCATGCCAGCACTTGCTTGCGGCGCAGTTTCTTCTTGACGACTGGAAAGCCAGTCTCATCGACCCCGACCAAATGAAACGTGTTCTTGCCCAAGTCCATTCCTATTCGAGCGACTTTTTTGCTACTGTTCATATCGGACCCTCTCTCTTCGTTTAGATGGATAACTTCATTCACCATCTTGGCTCTCATGAAGCCGGTTTAGAAGGGGGATGGGTCCATTTCATTAGGC
>CAMYKC010000045.1:30032-72833 GCA_947258865.1 uncultured Lysobacterales bacterium | reverse complement strand
CCCCAACAAAGTGGACATGTGACCGGGTGTGTCGTCATATTCGCCCAGTTCGTTTGGAAGCCCCGCGTTGGGATACAGGCTGATCGGGCAATCTGCGACTCGCGAGAATTCCTGGATCCAGGGACGTATCTCGGCGGCGCCCAGTGCGCAATTCAATCCGACAGCGAAAGGGCGGGCATGCCTGATTGAATTCCAAAATGCTTCCACGGTCTGGCCGGAGAGGGTTCTGCCGCTGGCGTCGATGATTGTGCCGGATACAATAACCGGGAGCCGGTAACCAAGCTTTTCGAAGACGCTCGAGAGGGCAAACAACGCAGCCTTGCAATTGAGCGTGTCGAAAACGGTCTCCACCACCAGCAGGTCGGCTCCGCCCTCCACCAGGCCCCGTGCGACCTCGGCGTAGGCGTCACTCAACTCTGTGAACGTTATGTTTCGGTACTCCGGCCGGTTGACGTCCGGTGACAGTGTTGCGGTTCGATTGGTGGGGCCGAGCGCTCCGAGCACAAAGCGTTCGCTGCCGGGATGGGCCGCCATGTAGTCATCGACGGCTGAGCGAGCAATGCGCGCGCTTTCGAGATTCAGCTCTCCGGCAAGAGACTGGGTGCCGTAGTCGGCCTGTGAAATCGAGGTCGCGTTGAATGTATTGGTTTCCACGATATCCGCACCGGCTTCCAGAAAGGAGCGATGGATATCGGCGATAATCCCGGGCTGCGTCAGGCTGAGGATGTCGTTATTCCCCTTCAGATCGACGCCGTGTGAAGCAAATCGCCCTCCCCGAAAATCCGATTCTTCCAGATTCCTGTCCTGGATCATCGTACCCATGGCGCCGTCGAGCACCAGGATTCGCTCGGCCAGAAGGCTTTCCAGGCGTTGAATTTTCTCAGGATCCTTATAAGGGATGGTTATCATTTCAGACGATACCCGACTTGCGCTGCGATAACGTTCAAAGCTTGGTCGCGGACAGGGAAAGTATGGAGAAATTCGGTGTACGCTTTTCTATTGCCGACACCGTGCAGACCTGCACTTCAAGTCCGGCCTGCTCGCTAAAGGTCTCCAGTTGCCTGGTTGTGAAGCCCAGGTTTACGTGATTGTATGGTTCAACGGCTTTTTTGTGCTGGTGCTTGCGCAGGGTTACAGCCAGCAACTTTCCACCGGGCCTGAGTGCGCGCGCGGCTTCGCTGAACACGATCGCCGGTTCCTTGGTGTAAGTCAGGGCATGCATTAAGAGAACGGTATCGAACGATTCCCCGTCCACGGGCAGCGAATGCATGTCGCCAACCTCGAAATTCACGTTCTTGCAGGCCTTCAATCTCCGCTTTCCGGCCTCGGCAACACGCGGGCTGATGTCCAGGCAGACCACTTTGTTCGCCCGGGGCGCCAGCAGTTCAGCGAGTACGCCATCACCCGAGGCAATGTCCAGAACATCGCCCGGATCAAGAAGGTGCACGAGGCCGCGGGCAGTCGCTTCCCACGTTCTTCCCGGTGAATAGTGGCGCTCCATATCTCCGGCCACGCTGTCCGCCCAGGTGCCTTCACCGGCCCGCTGACGAAGCACCTGCCGCACGCGGTCCAGATCCTGTTGCAGCAACGAATCCTCAGCATTCTTGCGCAAGAACTGCCAAAGCTCTTCGAGGCCCGGATCGGAAATCCCCAGGGCGATGCGATAATAGACAGAAACACCGTCTCTGCGGTCTGAAACCAGGCCCGATTCCTTGAGCTTGGCCAGGTGGGTGGAAACACGCGGTTGAGCCAACTGTGTTATCCCGGCCAGTTCCGCAACGCTCAATTCGATAGGCCGGCCCGGTAAAGAATTAATTCGGCATGACAGCTATAATTCACGTCGCGCGGGGGCAGAGACAAAGGGGAAGGATAATTAAAATATGAATCCCGAATTGGACAAACAGAAACGGGCATTGACCAAAAAGGTCAAAGCCGATCTCGAATCCCGGCTCAATGCCTCCCGGGCAAAACTTGCCGGAATGTATGTCGAACAGTGTTTCCGCCGCGTCCCCATCGAGGACCTGGTGGTCGAGGCACCGTCGACATTGGCGACCATAGCGATTCGCCAGCTTGAATTCCTCAGCCGGCGGCAAACGGGTGAGATGCTGCTCCGGGTGTTCAACCCCACAACCAGGAAGGAAGGTTGGGAATCCTCTCACACCATCATTGAGATGGTGAACGAAGACATGCCATTCCTGGTCGATACGGCTGCTTTGATGCTGTCTGAAATGGGATTGGGAATACATCTGATCGTTCATCCCGTCATTCGTGTGGGGCGAGACAAAAAAGGCAATCTGACGACCCTCTATCCAAAGAAAAGCCGCCAGGGAGAAGCCGAGTCCGTGATCCAGTTTCACGTGGACCGCCGCACGGAAAAAGAAGCGCTTGCAGAATTGGAGCAGCGCCTGGTTAACGCTTTCGATGATGTTTACAAAGCAGTGGCTGACTGGAGGTTGATGGAATCCGCCGCCGTCGATGCTGAAAAAGCGATGCCCGATTGGGCCCCTAGAGTTGATGGCGACTGGATGCGGGAATGCCGGACATTCATGCAGTGGCTGCTCGACGACCATTTCATTTTTCTGGGTGTGCGCGACTACAAGATCGCCAGGGGCAGGAAAAACTACGAATTACAGCTCGTGACCGGTTCCGGACTGGGCATCTTGAGGGAGGATTCGAAAACCGTAAAAACGCGCCCGCTGACCAGCCTGGCGGAGGTGGCCCGCAAGGGAGGCCAGAAATCACCACTGATCATCACGAAAACGAACGCCCGTTCGACAGTCCATCGTGCCGGCTATCTCGACTACATCGGAGTGCTCCGCTTCGATGCCAAGGGTAGGACCATCGGAGAGCGCCGTTTTCTTGGCTTGTTTACGTCGACGGCCTATTACCTGAATGCATTGGACACGCCCTTGATTCGCGTCAGGGCGCGGAACGTGTTGAGAGAGTCGGGCCTGGTTGCCGGCAGTCATGCCTGGAAATCCATGGTTCATATACTCGAAACACTGCCACGCGACGAGTTGTTTCAGGCCTCATCCGCGGAGTTGCTGGAAACCGCTTTGGGTATTCTCAACCTGCAGGAGCGACAACGAGTCAGGCTGTTCATCCGGCGAGAACGTTATGGTCGTTTCTATTCCTGCCTCGTATATATCCCGAGGGAACAATTCAACACGGAGAACAGGGAAGCGATCCAAAAAATTCTCCGGCGGGCGCTGAAAGGGGGGCAGTTGGATTACACCGTTCGGGTTTCACAGTCCAGGCTGGCCAGGCTGCAGGTGGTAGTCAGGCCGAAGCCCGGTGCCCAAATCGAATTTGACGTTCGCGCTCTTGAGCAGAAAATCGTGGAAGCCGTCCGCTCCTGGAAAGACGAACTTCGCGCGATCCTGGTTCAGAAACATGGCGAAGAAACCGGTTTGAAATGGGCAGCGCGCTTCGGGGAGTCTTTCCCGGAGGCCTATAAGGAGGATGTGCCGCCCTGGGTTGCTTCTTTCGATGTTGAAAATGCCGCCATGGTGGACGAGGGAGAACCATTGAAGATGAGCCTGTACCGGCCGCGAAAATCACGTGGGGGCATCATCCGGTTCAAGGTTTTTCGGAAAGACGATCCCATACCCTTATCCAACGTGTTACCCATGCTCGAAAACCTTGGCCTTCATATCGTCAATGAACGTCCCTACGAATTACGGCTGCCGGATGAACAACGGCTTTGGATCCAGGATTTCGATATGGTTCCGGCCGTCACGCGGCAGTTGAAACTCGACGTCATTCGCGATCTTTTCGAGGAGGCATTCGCGAAAACGCTCGAGGGAGAAACAGACAGCGACGCATTCAATCGGCTGGTGATCGCCTCACAATTGCACTGGCGCCAGGTGAAAGTGCTGAGGGCTTACTGCAAGTACCTGCTTCAGACCGGGATCCCTTTTTCTTTAAACTACATGGCTGAGACCATGGCCCGGCATCCCGCGATTGCCAGGCTGCTCATCGAGTTATTCGAAGCGGCATTCGATCCATCCCGCGACACGGAGAGCGATTTTCGTAAAAAACAGTGCCGTAAGCAGATGGCCCGCCGGTTCCAGACCCTGATGGAGGATGAACTGGCGCGCGACCGAGTGTTGCAGGACTACATCGAAGAGTTGGTCGAGGCGCGTATCCGCGATCGCAAAATGCAGGTCGCTACGATCAAGCGTGTATTCAAACGTGCTCTCGAGTCGGTGTCCAGTCTTGACGAAGACCGCATTCTTTATGCTTTTTACGAAGTGATCGGCGCCACGTTGCGCACGAGTTATTTCCAGCAGGATTCCAGTGGCGGCCACAAGGACTACATCAGTTTCAAATTGAATTCGCAGGCCTTACCGGAATTGCCGCAGCCCAGGCCATACCGTGAAATCTGGGTCTATTCGCCACGCTTCGAGGGGATTCATTTGCGCGGTGGAAAAATCGCACGGGGTGGTTTGCGCTGGTCTGACCGCAGGGAGGACTTCCGCACGGAGGTTCTGGGCCTTATGAAGGCTCAAAACGTTAAAAACACGATGATCGTACCGGTGGGCGCCAAGGGTGGATTTGTCGTTAAATCGCAACTGGAGCAGAAGAATCGTGATGCTGTTTTGACTGAGGGTATCAGTTGCTATTCCAGTTTTATCAATGGACTACTGGATATTACAGATAACCTGGATAAGGATATCGTGTTGCCGCCTGAGGCAGTTGTGCGGTATGACGAAGATGATCCTTATCTCGTCGTGGCGGCAGACAAGGGCACTGCCACATTTTCGGATACGGCTAATGCCATTGCTGAAAAGCATGAATTCTGGCTGGGCGATGCATTTGCTTCCGGAGGTTCGGTCGGTTATGACCACAAGGGCATGGGGATAACGGCCAGGGGCGCCTGGGAAGGCGTCAAACGGCATTTCAGGGAAATGGGGTTGGACACACAGCGTGAACCCTTTTCCGTCGTCGGTATCGGCGACATGAGCGGGGACGTGTTCGGCAATGGCATGCTGCTCTCGCGGCATATTCGTCTCAAGGCGGCATTCAATCATCTGCACATCTTTCTTGATCCCGAGCCGGATGAAAAGTCGGGTTACCGGGAGCGCAGAAGGTTGTTCAGGAAGGCCAGGTCCAGCTGGACGGATTACAAGCCGGAGCTGATCTCCAGCGGCGGCGGTGTCTATTCGCGCCTGGACAAGACCATCCCGATCAGCGAAGAGGTCAGGAACTGGCTGGGTGTGGAAGCAAAGCAAATGACGCCCAATGCCCTGATACGCGAACTGCTTAAGGCCCCGGTGGAGCTGCTCTGGAATGGAGGTATCGGGACCTACATCAAGTCTTCAAGTGAGACGCATGCCGAGGTGGGAGATCTTGCCAATAATGGGCTCAGAGTGAACGGCAACGACCTCCGATGCAAAGTAATAGGAGAAGGCGGTAACCTGGGTGTGACTCAGCTTGGCCGGATCGAGTTCGCCAGGGCCGGTGGTCATGTCAACACCGACTTCATCGACAATTCCGCCGGCGTGGATACCTCGGACCACGAGGTCAATATCAAGATCCTGCTGAACCTCGCCCTGCGGGCAGGAAAACTCAGTCCCGAAAAACGTATCAAGCTGTTGGCCGAAATGACCGACGAAGTGGCAGACCAGGTTCTGAGAAGCAATTATCTGCAAACGCAGGCCATTTCGATGATGGAAAAGTTTTCGATTTCGCGTCTGGGGGCGAAAAGGCATTTCATCAATGTACTGGAAGATGAAGGATTGCTGAACCGCGAGCTCGAATTCCTTCCCGATGATGATGAATTGAGCGAAAGGAAGGACCGCGGTGAGGGTTTGACCAGGCCGGAACTGGCGGTGCTGCTGTCCTATAGCAAGATAACACTCTATCAGCAGTTACTCGCGTCAGATGTCCCGGAAGATTCCTGGTTGTCCGATGAGGCGGTCCGTTACTTTCCTGAAGCTCTGCAAAAGCGGTTCAAGGAATTCATGCCGGGGCATCGACTGAAACGGGAAATCATCGCGACCCAGGTGACCAACAGCCTGGTCAATCGGATGGGGGCTTCATTCGCGCTGCGAATGCACGAGGATACCGGCGCCAGCCCGGGAGAAGTCGCGCGGGCTTACACCATTGCTCGAGAGGTGTTCCGGGCCAGGGAATTCTGGGCGAAAATCGAAGACCTGGACAACAAAGTCGAAAGCAGCTTTCAGATTGACGCCATGCTGAGCATGTGGAAACTTTTGCGTCAGGCGACACGCTGGCTTCTCAACCTGAAGGGCCGGAAACTGGACATTCGCGTCATGGTGAACAGGCTGGCCCCCGGCTTGCGGACAATGGAAAAATCAATCGGCCGCTTCGGGGCAGCGGAAGACGCGGAGAGGACTAATGAGCGGACTCAGGCATTTGTCGATAATGGTTTCTCAAAGCAGTTGGCGGAGCAAATCTCGATGCTGGACCGAGTATCCCCCGCGCTCGACGTGGTGGAAACAGCAGCGCGCCGCAAGACCAAAGTCGACCGGGTGGCCAAGGTATTTTTCGGAATTGGGGAAACGCTGGAGCTGAACTGGTTACGCCGGCAAGTCGAAAACCTGGATGTTGCGGGTCAGTGGCATGCCATGTCTCGTGCCAATCTTCGGGATGAGTTGTTTACGCATCACAATAGCCTCGTCGAAAGAGTCCTTCAGTCAGCCGGCAGAAAGCGTGACCCCGTGCTTGCCTGGCTTGAAGCCAACCAGCAGCTGGTCAGTGGAGTGAGTAAAATGTTAGCTGAAATGAAGAACCTTGATGAAATGGATTATCCAACCATTTCAGTGGCCATTCGCTCCCTCGGGCAATTGGTGGACGATACTGCACCGTGAACGCTGATCGCAAAATCCATTTTGTTGCCAGCCATGTCGATGGAGCTGAACCCGCAATGGCGTCTTTGCTGGACCGCTACGGGCAATCCGATCTTGATGAGGCCGATGTCATCGTGGCGTTGGGGGGCGATGGCTTCATGCTGCGCACGTTGCACCGGCATCTGCCGGCCAACCTTCCCGTTTATGGGATGAAATTGGGTAATATCGGATTCCTGATGAACCGCTTCAGGGAAGACGACTTGATGGATCGCCTGAATTCGGCGGACCAGGTCGAGCTGAATCCCCTGTGCATGATCGCCGTTACCGAGGCGGGGAATGAAGCGAAGGCTCTGGCCATTAACGAGGTGTCCCTGATTCGCCAATTGAACCAGGCGGCGCATATCCGGATCCTGATCAACGGTTCCATCAAAGTCGAGGACCTGGTTTGTGACGGTGTTCTTGTTGCAACCGCCGCCGGGAGCACTGCTTACAATCTCTCGGCACATGGCCCGATCCTTCCTTTGGGAACCGAAGCGCTGGCGCTTACGCCCATTTCGCCTTTCCGGCCCAGGCGCTGGCGCGGCGCCGTGCTGCCGTCCAGTGTCCGAATTCGTTTTGAAATTCTCGATCATTACAAGCGGCCGGTCAGTGCGACAGCGGATGCAGAGGAAGTCAGGAATGTCGTCAGCGTTGACGTTTACGAGGCAAAGGACGTCGTCCTCAAAATGCTGTTCGATCCCGATCATTCGCTGGAGCAACGCATCCTCGACGAGCAGTTCCTGTAGGAAAAAGCATGAAATCCGTTCTATTCGTTTGCATGGGCAATATCTGCCGTTCACCCGCAGCAGAAGGTGTATTCCGAGAGCTTGTTTCCAACGCAGGCCGCAGTGCCGAGTTCGAAATCGATTCCGCCGGAACGATCGGCTATCACGCGGGCCACAGGGCTGATGAGCGAATGCGGTTGGCTGCCGAGGAGCGCGGATATCGGCTGGAGAGCCTGGCGCGCCGTATCGAGTCTGCTGATTTTCACCGTTTCGATTTGATCGTTACGATGGATGACGACAACTTTCGTGACGTAAGCGCCATGAATCCCGGATCCGGCACGGACGTCGTGCGCATGTGCGACTATTGCGAAAAACACGAAGTGGCCGAGGTGCCCGATCCTTATTACGGCGGTGACGCGGGTTTTTACCACGTGCTGGACATCCTGGAGGATGCGTGCGCAAACCTGCTGAAGAAAATCTGAAGGCTGCGCGTTTTGACCAAAGCGTATCCATCGATTCTGGATGATCTGGGCCGCGGTGCGCCCACCGGCCTGGTGCGCATCGGCGGCGGTTGCATTGCCGACGCTGCGGTCGCCACCTTTGATGACGGCTCGGAAGTATTCGTCAAACGCGCGTCGGTTGCGCCCCGCATGTTCGAATGCGAAGCCGAGGGCCTGCGCGCCCTGGCGGAGACCGGGGCCATCCGGGTGCCGCAAGTACTGGCGGTTGGCAACGAGGCGCTTGTCCTCGAAATGATCCGGGAAGCGCCGCGGAAAAGGGACTTTTTCGAGTCTTTCGGCCGGGCATTCGCCAGGCTGCACGATTGCCGTGGGCATGCCTTTGGTTTTCCGCACGATAACTTCATTGGTTCTACCGCGCAGCATAACGATCCTGTGGGCGGCGCCTGGCGTGACGTCAGACTGGGTGATGGCGTCGTCGAAGACGGTTCTTCCTGGCCGGAGTTTTTTCTGGTGCGCCGCCTGCGCTTCCAGGCCGAACTGGCGTCGCGACAGGGCCATGGCAATGAACTGGAAACACTGCTAAGTCGAGCGGAAAAACGGATGGCCGGGTTACTGGCTGCCGCGCCGGAGACTCCAAGCATCCTGCATGGCGATCTCTGGGGGGGTAACTTTATTACCGACGAACGCGGCGAGGCATGCCTGATCGATCCGGCTGTCTATTACGGCCACCGCGAGGCAGACCTTGCAATGACTCGCTTGTTCGGAGGTTTTGCGCCTCCATTCTACGAGGCTTATCAGGAAACATTGCCGCTGGCCGCAGGTCACGAGGACCGGCTGCCGATTTACCAGCTTTATCACGTTATGAACCATCTCAATCTGTTCGGCGGCAGTTATTACGCTCAGAGTAAGCGCATATTACAGCGGTATGTGCCTTAGCGTTCTTTCAGCGATTCGATTTCCTGGCGCAGGATGGTGATTTCCGATTCGAGCGCTTCGACACGCCTTTCGAGGTCGCTGGGAGCTCGATGGCTTGTCGCGAGGGCAACCGGTTCCGGAATCTCCGGTTCGCCACACAGGAGATGGGCAAAGCGCACTTCTTTCTGGCCAGGCTGTCGCGGCAGGGCGGTCACCAGCGGCGGCTCATGCTCGGACAGCCGCTGCAAGCCATATTGCACGTCATCGAGATCTTCGAAGTCGAACAAACGGTGTGCGTTCGTCTTGAGTTCGCCCAAGGTCTGCGGCCCCCGCAGCATCAACGGACAGAGCAGGGCGAGCCCTTTGCTCTGCAGGCCGAGCACTTTGCCGGCCGCATGCTCGTACTTCGAGACTCTTGCACCCCATGCCTCGCGCACCAGGCCAAGTGATTCCAGTTCTCTTGCCGTATGCCCGACTTCACCTTCCGTATATGCGGTGACCGGGCTTCGTGCCGTTTTCTGATTACAGGCGTTGCGCAGCGCGTTGAGCGTCAGGGGATACTGCTCTGGAGTGGTTTCTTTTTTTTCAATCAGGCAGCCAAGCACCCGTGCCTGGATTTGGGAGAGTTCTTTCATTCTCTTACCTCGAGTTTCAAAAATAGAACGCCAACTGGGCAAACAGGCTGGGGCCCGTTGAGAAAAACAGGTTATTCACCGGAGCCTCTATGCCTCCGTATTCTGAACCGTCGGACCCGATCGGAATATTCAATGCACCCAGCACCAGCAGGTTCTGTTTCCAATCGTACTGGGCGACGAACTGCGCCAGCGCGGAAGGGTCCTCAAGATTAACGAAGACGTTCGGGATCAGCATGAACAGCGGGCTCATTTCGATCGTTGCCGAAGCGCCGATATAGTGACGCGCCAGCGTAAACACCTCGCCCCGCTCCAATCGTTTGAACAGGTCAGGATTCTGCAGCAGATCGGCCAGGGAGTAGGCACCGTCCTTTTGGCCGAAGCCGCTGTAATAATATTCCAGCAATCCGCTGACGTTCTTGCCACCCCAATTCCAGGAATAGCTCAGGCTGGTCACGGCCGAAAACACGTCTTCCGTATCCGTCCGGGTCCAGGTCAGGTCACCCCGCAACACGGCGCCACCCAGATTGACGATTCCTCCAAGGCCGAGGACCCGGTCGCCGAAATGCTCTGCAGCCAGGAGGTCGAACTCGTTCATCCCGAGAAATCCGTGGTATTTGACGGCCACCGAAAACTGGTCTTTTTCGACATTGCCGGTCCGGGGGTTGCGGCGAGCTATCGCTACGCCCTGGAAGTCGCTGCCGTTGTTGAGCAGGTATTGACCGTACAGCATGTCGTCCCCGGTCTTGTATTCCTTGTCCACGGCGGCTGGGTCAAAGGGATTGAATACGTCCATGGGATTGAAAATCATCCCGTTTCCCCAGCTGATAGCCTGGCGGCCGAAGCGCCACACCATGTGGTCCGTTGTATAACCAACGCTAAGGCGGTCGAGTCGGTGGATAAAGGCGGTTTTCCGGTCATCACCGAAGGAATAGGTGAGGTCCCCCCGCCAAGCGAAGTGTATCGGCGTGGATTGCTATGAACTGGTAGTCGATATTGAAGTCCCAGCGGTCTCGAGTGGCGGCGGCCTTCATACGCACTTCCAGGTTGTTGTCTGTCGCCGTGGAGCCCAGGACGTCTTTGAACAAACTGTTTTCAGGATAACTGTTGTAAATAAACTGGAATTTTGAATGGCCGCCCAACGTCCAGTCAGCCGCCGATGCCGGGATGCTGCCGGACTGGGCGGTGGCTTTCCCGGCAGAACTTACCAAGACGAATAGGATAATGAAAATATATTTCATTCAGGTATTTATCTGTAATTCATCAGAAATAACTTTACCATCTTGCATACGTATCAGGCGTTCTGCATATCGCATGACACGCTCGTCATGAGTAGCGATAAGAAACGTCACGTCGTGATTCTGATTCAATTCACAGAACAGCTCCATCAGGTGCGCCGCCGAGACCGAGTCGAGGTTTGCTGTCGGCTCATCGGCGAGGACCAGTTTTGGCTGGCTGACGATGGCCCTGGCGACAGCCACGCGTTGTTGCTGCCCACCGGACAGTTGGGCCGGGCGGCGGTTCTCCATACCCTCGAGCCCGACTTCCTTCAGAATGGCCATCGATTTCAATTTTCGCTGCTTTGCGGACACGCCCTGGACCTGCATTACGAATTCCACGTTTTCACGCGCTGTCAGGACCTCGATCAGGTTGTAAGCCTGGAATACAAATCCGATGTGGTGTAGCCGTAAATCCGCCAGTGGACCCTTGCTGAGCAAATCCACGCGTTCATCGTTGATGCTGATTTCTCCGCTGTCCAGTTCGTCGAGTCCGCCGATTGCATTCAGCAACGTGGTCTTGCCGGATCCGGAAGGACCGGACAGGCAGATGAAGGAACCCTGTTCGATATCGAGCGTGACATGGTCCAGCGCCTTGATGGTGGCATCACCCTGTACGTATGTCTTGCAAAGATCGATGCATTTGATTTCTGCCATGGTGGTTCCTTTTTTCAGCAGTTTTGTCAGGTTTTGGAGATCGCCTCAACCGGGCGGTACTGGGACGCGCGCCAGGCCGGCAGCAAGCTGGTCAGGATGCCCAGGATAATGACGACAACGTTTGCCATCACCAGGTCTCTCAGCTTGAGCGCAGGGTAAAGCACGCTGGAAACGCCCATCATCTCCATTCCCTGCGAAACTACAGACAGATCCAGGCCGTCCCTGATCGGCAACACACTGAGGAAGGCCAGCAAGTTTCCGATCAGAAGCCCCAGCGTAAGCAACATCAACGATTCCAGAAGAACCTGGTACAGGATGGCCGAGGGTTTCATGCCCAGTGCCTGCATCAGGCCGATTTCACGTATCCGCTCGAATACGGCCATCATCAGGGTGTTGACGAGGCCGAAGCTCAGCGCGAGGAATATGATGAGGACCCAGACCAGCACAAATCCATCCATGACACCGAGCATCAGGCCCAGGTAAGTATCCAGCTCACCCCAGGGCTTGACCTCGCTGTCCTCATCGGCAGCGTCATTCACCAGTTGGTAGAGCTGCTCGACATCGCGATAATCCCGCCCGGCAATCGCGATCTCGGAAATTTGCTGACCCATTTTCAATAGCAATTGGACGGTCGACCGCCCGGCATATATGAATCCCTCCTCGAGGCCTTCGAGTTTGCCCTTGTAAACACCGACGATACGAAATCCCCGGTCAGCGATGTCGTTATCCGGATCCTGGCTCATGACGACCACGCGCTTCCCAAGATCTGTCTCGAGGCGTTCAAGCAACTTTCTGCCGATCACCAGGCCCTTGTCCTCGGGGCTTTCCAGGAAACGGCCTTCCACGATGCTCGCAGGGTCAAACCCCAGAGCTATTTCACCTTCCGGATCGACGCCAAGCAGGGTGACGCCGCGGCTGCTGCGCTCACTGGAGATCATCGCGGGAACCCGCACCCGGGTGGTCCAGCCGCTTACCTCTTGGTCCCGGAGGGCTTCGAGCAGCCGGGGACCCGGTGGAGCGAGGCTGTTTTCGATGCTGGGGTCATCGCGGTATCCGGGATGATGGATCTGGACAAAACCGGGCAGGGCGACAATACCGTCCTCGATCATCTGGTCGACCATGCCGCGCATCAGGGCAGTCATGAAGATCATCGCCCAGACACCCACAGAAATGGCCAGCAGCATGATCAGCGTGCGCCTGTGATTCCGCCACAGATTGCGCCAGGCGAGACGGGACATAGCGGCCAGTGGCAAATTGCTCGAAAAAGCCATCACACGGCCCTCATCGCTTCGACGGGCTGGAGCCGGAAGAGCCGAAGTGCCGGGTACACGGCAGCCAGCAGGCAAAACAGAAAGACCACCGATGGGCCAAGCATCATGGAGAAAACCGTGACACTGGGATACATCTTGCCGGGCAGATTGAATTTCTCCGCCACTTCTTGCATGCCAGGGTAGGAAAAGCCGACCGAATTAAAATACAGGGCCACGAGCCAGCCAAGAAAGACACCGATGCCCAGGCCGATCAATCCCATCAACACGGTTTCCAGCATGACCAGCGATGCGAGTTTACGCGGTCGGACGCCCAGAGCCGTGATCACGCCGAATTCCCGCGTCCGCTCCAACACCGACATCAACTGGGTGTTCAATACGCTGAACGCCACCAGGATGATCAAAACGCCGTACATGAACCACGCGCTGGACAGGTCGGCCTGGATCGCCTGTTTCAGCCCGGGGTGCAATGCATTCCAGTCGAGAACGGCCAATCCGTCTTTTCCCTCGACACGTTGTTGTGTTTGGCCCAGGGCAGCTGCGACGAGGTCAAGGCTGTCCACGGCGATTGCAATACTATGGCCGTGGTCGCCCATGAAAAATGTCTCCTGGAAATAGCCCAGAGGGACTTCCGCGAGACCGCGATCCATTTCCGATGACCCGGACTCGAATATTCCCGTGACATTGACTACACCCGCAGCGAATGAGCCATCGAGGCCACTTCCCAGAAGGGTTATTTCATCGCCGATCGATACCTTCAGGTTTCTTGCCATCACGGCTCCTATCACGATTTCAGGAGCATAGGGGTCTTCCAGGAAGCGGCCCTGGTTAACCAGGCCGGGGATGGTCGATACGCTGCTTTCGTATTCGGGCTGCACGCCGATTAGCTGGATGGCGAAGGAGCGCTGCTCGCTTGAGGCCAACGCGAACCCCGTCGCGCGTGACGCAACATGCGCTCCCGGCATCGCACCGCGCAACTCATCGGCCAGTGGCAGAATGGCCGGGACGCTTGATCTCATTTTTGGGTTATCGTTAAAACCTTTTGCCTGTACCTGGATATGGCCGCTAAAGGCCTGCAGGGTGTTGTTGATCATCATGTCGTAAGAGCCGAACTGCAGAGAAATCATGAACACCAGCAGCACGTTGGAAAATATCATGGCGGTGGAAGTCAACCAGGTACGGCGGCTGTGCCGCCAGAGGTTGCGCCAGGCCATGCGCAGGTTGAGTGTCACCGCCTCGGGTTCCTCAGGTTGGAAAGGGTGAACAGGTTGTCAGGCAATTCGAGGTCGAATTCGACGGAGCTCGCCGTGAGCTGAGTCCATTCTTCCGGGGTTTCCAGTTTCCCCATCCTCATGATTTTCGCTACCGGCCGGCCACCCATTTCAGCCACTTCAAGGGTTTTGAGGGTTTTAACCAGCACCCCGTCCTGATCCCAGAACTGTTGTTCAAGCAGCACGAAGTCATCGCGGACAGTCAGGACTTCCTTGCCCCAAACCACCGCCGCATCTTCATGTGGTATGGAGGTAATGGTATACAGAAGATGCCCATTGCGCTCCTCCTGAGCCGTCAGTTCATGGTCGTATTGGTCAATGATGTCGGTGGACTTGCTGATGTCCTTGTTGGAGAAATCACTGCCCAACCAGCTTTGCGACATCATTGATGACGGTACCTTTATGATCCGGTTGATCTTGGGGGTAAAGGTCCACATGTTGTTGTCGTTGAGCAGGGTTCCGTTGCCGGCATCTTTCTTTGGCTCGATCACGCGCACCAGGGACAGCTTGTCTCCCTTGCTCCAGGAACGCATGGTCATCGTCCGCTCCCAGTCCGGACGGTGGATCGTCATGTTCATTTCCGAGTAGGACGTCAGGCCGCGCCAGTGATCCATGGCTTGCTGAACCAATTGCCTGGCATCGATGTCCGAGGCAAACAGCGGGTCGATCAGAAACGCAGCGAATAGGATTGTGAACGCACGCATTCCCCACCTCTTTAGCTTGTTAAAGTACAATACCGGCCCATGAACCAGGACCCTCTGGCAACCTGCCACTGCATTATCTCACACCCCACTGAGCCAAAGTTCATGGCGATCAAGCATGATGAGGCCTGGTCTCCGCCGGTTGTAAAGTTTCCCGCGCCGGGCCGCATTGCCATGAAGGCTGAGATGATCGCGGCCGGCATCATGAACAAGTACGGTCTTAAAGTAACCGTGCTGAGGAGTCTGGTCGAGTCTGAGTACTACCACTGTATCGAACTTGAATTGCAAAGTGATGAAAGCGCCAGGCGGCTGAAGGCCGTGTGGGTGGGTACGAAGGAATATACCCAGTTCCGCAGCCGCAAACCCGGGCAGGCCGATCCGTTTGCCGACTGGCTGGCCGACGCAGAGCGAAAGCAGGTGCCGCAAGAAAGGCCGGCCTGGGAACGCCGGGGCTGGTTCAGTGCGGCGGCCGGCTGGATGCAACATGAACTGGATCGTAAAAACATCCAGGTAACCGGTTCCGTGCAACAGTTCCGGGTCTGTTCGCTTAACAGCGCGATTTTGCGGGTGGGGACTTCGCAAGGTGATTATTATCTGAAAGCCGATTACAAAGCGCCCCCGAATGAAGCTGCACTGACGATGGCGTTGGCCAGGAGATGGCCGCAGATCGTGCCTGAACCGCTGGCCGTGGAAATAGAGCGAAACTGGATAGTGCAGAGAGACTTTGGCCCGACGGAAGAATTGCGAGCCAGTCTGGCGGACTACTCAGCAACCATCCGCGCCATGGCGGAACTACAGATAGAAAGCCTGGTGAATCTCGATGAATGGAAAAAGTTCGGTTGTCATGACCGTGGCCCCCGAAGAATGATGGACTTTCTGGGCGACCTGGACGCACTGGCTTCGGTCCTGACCCGCGGTCCGGAGCCTTTCAGCAGTGAGCAATTAGTTCAGCTGAATGCTGCCATTAGTGAGCTGCGCAACAATTACGAACGATTGGCAGGCATGGGCATCCCCGATACCCTGGTTCACCCGGATTTCAGGCTGGCGAACCTGTACCGCCACGAGGGTGGCCACTGGGTAACAGATTGGTCGGATACAATGATTGCGCACCCGTTTTTCAGCCTGGCATGGTTCATCGAGTCCATTGAGCAAATGCTGGCGGATCAAAAAATTCCTGATGATGGTGACGGGCTGGAAACCATTGAGCAAGTCACGAATGCCTATCTCGAGCCTTTTGAAGCCTATGGATCGACAGAGCAATTGATGGAATCCCTTGCCCTTGTCCGGAAACTCGCCACCGCCCAGAAACTTTGTTGGCTGATCGACTTGTTACCCTATGTGGAAAAAAATGCCCGGTCGTTTCGAGTAGTAGATGGCATGATACGCTCCAGATGCCGTATGTTGCTGGAATCTCGAGACTGAGAGACTCAACATAACTTTGGCACAGCTCGGACCACCATTCTCAGGTTATGAGACGCCAGGGACGCAATATAGGAACATGATCAAATCCTTGCAGTCACATCAGAACGTTGCAGATGAAGAGAAGCTCGTTATTGGGATCTCATCACGGGCACTTTTCGATTTGCGGGACAGTCACGAGGTTTTCGAATCGAAAGGGCTTGAAGCTTTCTCCGAATACCAGATCGTAAGGGAAGATATCAATCTGAAACCCGGGGTCGCATTTCCACTGGTAAAGAAGCTCCTGGCTCTTAATGAAGGCCGCGCTGACCATCCCCGGGTCGAAGTCATCCTGTTATCCCGCAACAGCGCCGACACCGGCCTCAGGATTTTCAATACCATCGAGCATTTTGGCCTGAACATCGAGCGCGCCGCTTTCACCAATGGTGAGAGCCCCTATAAATACATGGAGGCTTATGGCGCCGACCTGCTGCTGTCGACCAATGCAAATGATGTACGCAGTGCGCTGGAGAAGGGATATGCGGCTGCAACCATTCTTCCCGGCAGCGCCACCAGCCGTGACAGCGGGCAGTTGAGGATTGCCTTTGACGGCGACGCGGTCATATTCAGTGACGAGGCCGAGCGGATTTACCAGGAACAGGGCCTGGAAGTCTTTGCGGATTCGGAGCGGGAAGCTGCCAACCAGCCCCTGTCAGGTGGACCATTCAAGCATGTTCTTGAAGCGCTGCACAGAATCCAGTCTGCGTTTCCGATTGAAGACAACCCGATCAGGACGGCCCTGGTGACGGCTCGCTCCGCACCGGCGCACAAACGTGTGGTCCTGACCTTGAGGGAGTGGGGGATTCGTATCGACGAGGCGCTTTTCCTCGGTGGCCGGTCAAAAGGCGAGTTCCTCAAGGCTTTCGGTGCGGATATTTTTTTCGACGACCAACAGACCCATGTCGATTCGGCCAAAGCCCATGTGGCCACCGCCCACGTACCCAACGGCATCGTCAACGAAATGTCGCGGGAAAATGAAGAGCAGTCGGAAGAAGAGGCCACCGATATCAAAGAAGGAAGAGCGGGGCAGGGAAACTCTTTGCTAAAATAGTGGCATAAGAACGGCGCAGTTTTCCAGGACGTCAGCCGGGCGTTCAAACTCTCTATTTGGAGTGCCAGATGGCCAAGCTGAATCCCTTTGATCTGTACGATATCCAGTCTTTGCTCACCGAGGAAGAATTGATGATCAAAGACAGTGTCGCCCGTTTCGTTGATGAACGGGCTATGCCAGTCATTGCGGGTTACTTTGACGACGCAAAATTTCCATCGGAATTGATTCCCGAGATTGCTGAAATGGGACTGCTGGGATCGAGCCTGGAGGGTTACGGCTGTGCCGGTCTCAACGCGGTATCTTACGGGTTGATTTGCCAGGAACTGGAGCGCTGCGATTCGGGGCTGCGAAGTTTTGTGTCGGTTCAATCCAGCCTGTGCATGTATCCGATCCACGCTTATGGTTCCGAAGATCAAAAACAGCGTTGGCTGCCTGGAATGGCGGCCGGCGAAATCATCGGATGTTTTGGGCTGACGGAGTCGCATGGCGGTTCTGATCCTGCCAACATGAAGACCCATGCCCGCCGGGAAGGCAATGACTGGATTATCAATGGTTCCAAGATGTGGATCACCAACGGCAGCATTGCCGATGTCGCGATTGTCTGGGCGAGATCAGAAGAGGGCATCATGGGATTTCTTCTCGAGAAGGGCATGGAAGGTTTCGAAGCGCGGACCATCAAATCCAAAATGTCATTGAGGGCTTCAGTTACCTCAGAGCTGTATTTCGACAACGTGAGGGTTCCTGAAACCAATCGCTTACCGAATGTCACAGGGCTAAAGGGGCCGCTGGGTTGCCTGACCCAGGCACGTTATGGAATTACCTGGGGCCCCATCGGGTCGGCCATCGCCTGCCTGGAGGAGGTCGTCAACTACACCGCCGACCGCATATTGTTCGGAAGACCATTGGCTGCCAACCAGGCGATCCAGATCAGACTGGCGGACATGGCTCGAAAAATTACCGCCGCGCAGTTGTTTTCCTTACAACTGGGCCGATTAAAAGATGCCGGAAAAATGCAGCCAACCCAGGTCAGTATCGCAAAGTGGAACAATGTCCGAATGGCACTGGACATAGCCAGGGATTGCCGGGACATTCTGGGTGGCAGCGGCATCACGACCGAATACCAGGCGATAAGGCACATGCTGAACCTCGAGAGCGTCATTACCTATGAGGGAACGGAAACCATTACCTATGAGGGAACGGAAACCGTTCACCAACTGGTGGTGGGCCGCGAATTGACCGGCATCAACGCATTCTGAACCCGTCGGAGCCAAAGGCGACCCGCCGACCCTGGTTGGGTAAGTCGAGCGAAGCGCAGGCAAAAAGGGAGGTGCGGTTTTGCCTAAGGCAAAGAAGCGCTGACCGGTTGCCGTCGCGCGTGAGCGGTACCAGAAGGGTCGAGCGACTATCGCATGCCGTTGAGCGCAGCCGCCTTCCGCCGTTGGCGGGAGCAGGGAAGCGAGACTCCTTAATTCTTCAGCGAGTATTCCCTGATGGACCGGAATTCGTTGCCTTCGTACCACTCGGGCCAGTCGTCGCTGTCGGCAACTTCGATACCGATGTGGAAATAAAGCTCGATATCCTGGGCGAGTCCGCGCAGGTCCCAATCCCCGTCGATCTCATCGAGCGCCGTGTGATATCGGTACTTCAGGTATTCCGCACTTTTGGCCTTGATGTACTCGGGCCCCAATTCGGCATGATCTGAACCTGCCTCTGCGTACAGCATGGGCACGCCTTTCTTGGCAAAATTGAAGTGATCCGACCGGTAGTAGCCGCCACGCTCGGGGTGTTCTTCCGGCTTGACGATTCTTCCCTGACTTGCTGCTTTGTCCTCGAGGATGTCTTCCAATTCAGAACTGCCATAACCCACAACGACCACATCATTGGTTGGGCCGTAGACATGCATGGAATCCATATTGATGCCGCCGACGGTGGCGTTCATCGGAAACGCCGGGTCATTCGCATAATTCGCTGATCCCAACAGGCCGGACTCCTCAGCCGTGACCGCGAGGAATGCAACGCTTCGACCCGGTGCGCGCGGCAGGGCGGAGAAAGAGTAAGCCAGCTCCAGCAGGGCCGCGATACCGGAGGCGTTGTCGACGGCGCCGTTATAAATTCCGTCTTCATCCTCCGCCACTGTGTTGTCTATGCCGATGTGATCCCAGTGAGCGGTATAGATGAAGACCTCATCGGGACGCTGACTGCCTGGCAACAAGGCGCCAACGTTGTAGGATTGGCTCCTGAACACCTGGTTCTGCACGCTGGCGTCCATGGTACTGCCCAATTCGATGGCCTTGAACTCGGGAGACAGGGCCTGTTTTTCCAGCTTGGCAAGCTCCAGACCGGCAGCCTCGATCAGCTCCTCGGCGATGTTTTTTTGCACCCAGGATTCGATGGACGCACGGTTCATGTTGTCGTCGTCATGGTGCAGGTGAAACTGAGGGCCTGTCCAGCTATTGCGGACGACTTCCCAGCCATACGCAGCGGGCTCGGTGTCGTGGATGATCAGGGCCGCGGCTGCTCCCTGTCTTGCGGCTTCCTCGTATTTATAGGTCCAGCGGCCGTAGTAGGTCATGGCGTTGCCCTTGAAGAGCGCCGGGTCCTGGGTGGCGAATCCCGGGTCATTGACCAGGATGAGTACGGTTTTTCCTTCCACGTCGACATCGGCATAGTCATTCCAGCCGTATTCGGGCGCCACGATGCCATAGCCGACGAAAACGATATCGCTCGATTCGACTCGTGACTCCGGCACCACGCGCACGGTCCCGGCCACCATTTCATCTTCGTACCTGACGAAGCGATCCTGCCCGTTCATGTGAAAAGTCATCCGTACCGTCGCGGGGTCTGCTTCGATCGAGATCAGTTCGACGGGTTGAAGATAGCTGTCGCCAAACAGGGGTTCGAGTCCCATGTCCCGGAAACGACTCTCGATGAATTCGAGGGAAAGGCGTTCCCCCTCGGACATCGGCTCGCGGCCACCGAACGCGTCGGAAGACAACTCGGTTATGTTGGACATCATTCGGCTGATGTCCGTGACAGGATTTACGTGTTCAAGACTGATGGCCGGGACTGTGATTTCTGCTTCAGGTTCATCCGGCTCTTCGCTGCGTTGGCAGCCGGGCAGAGCGGCGATGCAAATGGACAGCGTAATGGTATAGAACGATTTCATTCAATATTCCTTTGCGCGATTCTTCAACGATAATCAACCAGCCTGGGTTCCGGTTCCAGCTCGATTCCGAATTCCTCAAATACCGTGGTGTGAACCTTGTGAGCCAGGGCTGCTATATCGCTGCCCCGTGCAGATCCATGATTGACGAGAACCAGTGCGTGCTTGTCGGAAACACCGGCGTCGCCATCCCGCATGCCTTTCAGCCCACAGTGTTCGATCATCCAGGCCGCCGAGAGCTTAATGCGGTCACCTTGATCAGGCCATGCGGGAAGATCGGGGTGACTCAGTAGCAATGGATCGGCCTCATCACGGTCAATCACAGGATTTTTGAAAAAACTGCCGGCATTTCCGATTTTTGCGGTGTCAGGCAGTTTTCTCCGCCGCAAGCGGATGACCGCTTCGCTGACGTCGGTGGCGGTCGGCTCGGTGATGTTGTGATTTGAAAGTTCTTCGATTAAGCCTTGGTAGGCGAGTTTCGGACTGAAGATGCGCGCAAGTCGCAGGCGTATGGATGTGATCAGGTATCGATCGGGTTCCGCCGACTTGAATCGGCTGTCGCGGTAAGCAAAATGACACTCTTTCTCGCTGAAGGTGATCCATGCGGCCTGTTCCCAGTCCCACGCCGTTACACTCTGCAGGACGGACGACAACTCGACGCCATATGCCCCTATATTTTGTATCGGCGCAGCGCCCGTCAGTCCCGGGATCAAAGAGAGGTTTTCAAGGCCGCTCAGACCCCGTTTCAGGGTCCAGCGAACAAGCCGGTGCCAATTCTCACCCGCACCTGCTTCTGCCAGAACATATTCAGGTGTTTCATCGAGTATCTCCATCCCCCCGATCCGATTCAGGTAAACCACTCCGGGTACATCGCTGAGGAAAAGAATGTTGCTGCCACCACCAAGTATGAAGTCCCGATCCGGACGGAATGAAGGCAGAGAGAGAACATCTTCCTCGGTTTCAATCTCCATCAGGAGGCCGGCCGAAGCACTTATGCCAAATGTGTTCAAAGCGGCCAGGGAAGGCCTTTCGATAACTTTCATGCGGCGCCGTGATTTGCGATGGCTTGCAGGCACTCGGTAACCAGTTCCGGCCCCCGATAGACCATGCCGGTATAAAATTGGACAAGGTCGGCACCCAGGGCAAGTTTATCCACGGCGTCCTGCCCGGTCGTGATACCGCCAACTCCGATTAGCGCGATATCGGAAGGAAGCAGGGTGCGCAGGTCTGCCAGGACCTTGTCTGCAATCGGCTTGAGGGGTGCTCCCGAAAGCCCTCCTGCCTCGTCGGCATATTTCATCCCTTCGACGCCTGCCCGGCCAATCGTCGTATTGGTTGCAATGACCGCGTCCATGCGGTGATGAGACACAACCTGAGCTATGGACCGGATCGACTCGTGATCGAGATCGGGGGCTACCTTGAGCGCCATCGGAACACGGCGGTCATGCTCGTCGGCCAGTTCAGAACGCCGCCGGCTGAGTTTGTCGAGTAACTGGTTGAGTTGATCTTCACCTTGCAGATCGCGCAGGTTTTCGGTATTCGGGGATGAAATATTGACCGTGACGTAATCGGCATAGGCATAAACCTTTTCAAGGCAGAGCAGGTAGTCGTCAGCTGCCCGCTCGATTGGCGTGTCGAAATTCTTACCAATATTGATCCCCAGCACACCCCTGAAACGATGTCGTTTTACCCGCCGGACCAGGTGATCGACGCCCTTGTTGTTGAAACCCAGCCGATTGATCATCGCCTGGGCGCCGGTGAGACGAAAAACCCGCGGCTTGGGATTGCCGGGCTGAGGGCGGGGCGTAATGGTGCCTATTTCGACAAATCCGAAGCCCAGGTCCCCGAGTGCTTCGAAATAGTCGCCGTTCTTATCCAGTCCCGGCGCCACGCCAACCGGATTTGGAAATTCGAGACCCATGCAGTTAACCGCGGCTGGTTGCTGAACTTGCACAGCATCTTTGTGGCGCCCAAGCGGTGTCCCAGGCGCAGGCTCTCGAGCGTCAGTTCATGGGCTGTTTCCGGGTCGGTTGCAAACAAAACCTTCCTGGCTAATTCATAAAACATATCGGGCCGCAGTCCTGTCGAATTTACAGGTCAAACTTAATGCCCTGGGCCAAAGGCAGGTCGTTACCCCAGTTGATCGTGTTTGTCTGGCGGCGCATGTATGCTTTCCAGGCGTCGGATCCGGATTCGCGGCCTCCGCCGGTCTCTTTTTCTCCTCCGAAGGCGCCACCGATTTCAGCACCTGACGTCCCGATGTTCACATTGGCGATCCCGCAATCGGAACCGGAAGCGGACAGGAACCTTTCAGCGTTCAGAAGATCATTCGTAAAGATCGAGGATGAAAGACCCTGCGGGACGTCGTTATGCTTTCTGACGGCGTCGTCGATGTCTTTGAACGGTATGACGTAAAGAATGGGTGCGAAAGTTTCTTCCTGGACAATTTTCCATTCGTTTTCGGCCTGGATGATGGTGGGTTCAACGAAATGTCCCGGGCCTTCGATGCGATTTCCTCCCGTGAGCACTTTACCGCCTTCTTCCACGGCGTTTGTCACTGCCAGTTCAAAACTTTTCACAGTGGGCTCGTCGATCAGCGGGCCCATCAGCGTGTCCGGATCAAGAGGATCGCCAATCCGCACCTGTTCGTAAGCGTGGACCAGCGTGTCTGTTACCTGTTCCAGGATGGATTCCTGGACCAACAGCCGGCGCGTTGTCGTGCAGCGTTGGCCGGCCGTGCCGACCGCGCCGAAAACAATGCCGGGAATCGCAATTTTCAAATCTGCGGTTTCATCCAGGATGATGGCGTTATTGCCGCCAAGTTCCAGGATACTGCGCCCCAGGCGGGCGGCGACGCGTGAGCTGATCCGTCTGCCAACGGCAGTTGAACCGGTGAAAGACAGGAGATTGACTCTTTCATCATCCACCAAGCGCTCAACCAGCGAGTGTGCGGGTTCCATGAAACTCAGGAAAATAGGCGGGAACCCGCCTTCTTCAAGCGCCTTGTTGCAAATTTTCTGCACAGCCACACCACAGAGTGCAACTTTGACAGAGGGCTTCCAGACAGTGACATTTCCGCAGATCGCCGCGATGAACGCATTCCAGGCCCAAACAGCGACCGGGAAGTTGTAAGCGGAGATAACGCCGACGATGCCATACGGATGCCATTGTTCATACATCCTGTGGAACGGGCGCTCCGAGTGCATGGTCAAACCATAGAGCATCCGGGACTGGCCAACAGCGAAATCTCCGATGTCGATCATTTCCTGAACTTCTCCGTCTCCTTCAGCCTTGATCTTGCCCATTTCCAGGGCGACCAGGCTGCCGAGAGCATCTTTATGCCTGCGCAAAGCTTCGGTGCATAGCCGGACGGCTTCGCCGCGTTTCGGTGCCGGAACCATGCGCCATTCTTCGAAGACTTTCCGTGCTGTCGCCATAATGCGTTCGTAGTCATCGGGTGATGCACCGTAGACATTTGCAATCAGTTCACCATTTGCGGGATTTACGGATTCAATAACGCCTTTGTCCTGCGTGGTGGACCATTCACGGTTTCCGAAACAGGCGCCGGGATTAAACTCGTTGATGCCGAGTTCCTTGAGAAATTCCATGATGTTCTTGTACCTATTTTTGGGTTGAAGGATATACCAGGAGTACAACGTCACATTATCGCATCGCCCCCCGCTTCTTGCACCCACCACCGAGATCAAAAAAAATACATGTTCCATGGAACTCCATAGATAAGCCCATGTCATACCGCTCAGTAGCAACAAGGACCATGTTATGCTCAACAGAGGGAGCCGACACGAATGACGGCGCTACCGAAGTTACAGGCCGTCCAGGCCACATCGGCTGTGGAATTGAATGCCCCGCAGGTGGTGCAAAGGACCAATGAGGGAGAAGCGGAGCGTGCGCGCATGAGCGAGGCACAGGTCGATCAATTGCTGGTTGAGCGGGTTCAGAAGGGCGATAAGAAAGCCTTCGACCTGCTCATAAACAAGTATCAGCACAGGATCGTAAGCCTGGTTGCCCGCTATGTGTCTGACCCGACAGAGGCCCTTGATGTGTCGCAGGAAGCCTTTATCAAGGCTTACCGTGCGATCGACCGTTTTCGCGGCGACAGCGCCTTTTACACATGGCTGTACCTTATTGCGAAAAAAAAAAAAAAAAACTGGCTGGTTGCCCGCAAGCGCCGCCCTCCGGCATCGGATATAGACGCTGCCGATGCGGAACAGTATGACCTGGAAAGCAGGCTAAAAGAGCAGGGCACGCCGGAAAACGAAATGATGCGCGAGGAAATCAAGCGCACGGTTTACGACACCATAGCGGAGCTGCCCGACGATCTGCGAACGGCCATTATGCTGCGCGAAATGGAAGGTATGAGTTACGAAGATATCGCTGTGACGATGGATTGTCCTATTGGAACGGTCCGTTCCAGGATATTCAGGGCACGGGAAGCCATCGATCAGAAATTAAAACCCCTGCTTTAAAGGAAAGAAGGCCGCATTTCACGGTAGAGAATGATGAGTAAAGAGACACGTGAACATATTTCATGCCTGATGGACGGTGAAATCAGCCGGGAAGCCAGCCGTTTCCTGGTTCGCCGCCTCGGGGCCGATGACGAGTTATGCGCCACATGGGCGCGTTACCACATGGTTCGAGACTGTCTGCGACACCAGGATGGCGGTTTCGCCGGCGACGATCTTTGCAACAGGGTCAGCCAGGCGCTCGAAAACGAAGCGCCCCGGAAAGCCTCGCGAAAACTGTCGCTTGGATGGCTGAAACCGGCTGCAGGCGCAGCCATCGCTGCCTCTGTCGCGTTGATGGCGGTGGTCATGGTTGGCCCAGGCAATCCCGGTATTCCGCAGCCTGACGGAAACCTGGTTGATAACGTTGCTGCGGAACAGTTTACCAGTCCTCAGAGCCTCGCTCCGGCGCCTATTTCGCGCCAGGTCAGCCTTTCCGGTGGAACGCAGGGCGATCGCAGAATGAACTCATACCTGCTGCGCCACTACCAGGCCTCGGGGTCGACCGGTGTCAGGGGATTTGTAGCTTTCGTTCCCATCGTCGTAACGGGTGCAGCCGGCCAGGCCGGGGAAGACAACCGTGAACACGAAACCGAACAGCAAGCGGAAAAGGGCGAAGAATCTCAATCACAATGAAGCTGCAGGCTGCCACATCAACCCTGGTAGCCTTCTGGGTCGGACTGGCCGGATCTGCCTTTGCCGGTTTGGGTGACGATCCACGCGAATGGCTGGAGCAGATGGCAACCGCCATGAGCCAGATGAGCTACCAGGGCACGTTCGTCTATGTCCAGGGTGGAGAGGTTGAATCCATGCGGATCACCCATGTGTCAGACGATGAAGGCGTCCGTGAGCGCCTGGTTTCCGTGTCGGGCCCGTCTCGCGAAGTGCTCAGGGATTCGAACGGAGTCCAGTGGGTTGTTGGCGACGGTCAGGCCGTTCTCGAAGACCAGGCATTCAATCGCACTTTTTTTCCGGAACTGCCTCTGGATCAACACGATCAAACAAACCGCTCTTACGCACTGAAATTTGGAAACAGCCAGCGGATTGCCGGACAAACCGCCCGCAATCTGAAAGTTCTCCCAAGAGACGTTTACCGTTACGGATATTCGCTCTGGCTGGAGGAGAATTCTGGCTTGTTGCTGAAATGGGAGCTGATCGACAGCAACCGAAAATCACTGGCCAAGCTGATGTTCACCGATATCCGCCTCGGATCCGAGGTGGATCCGAATGAACTCAAGTCAAGCAGCCGGCTAACGAAATTGAAAAGGATCGAATCGCAACTTCCGGCTGGGAGAAGTGGCGGGCAACATGCCCCGCGATGGAAACCCGGCCGCTTGCCACCCGGGTTTGAACTCACGGCACACCGGTCTCTTGGTCAAAACGACCAGGGAATCTACGAGCACCTCGTATACAGTGACGGCCTGGCAGCGGTTTCCGTTTACGTTGAAAGCCACAAAGATGAGGATGAACGTGAAACCGGTACGAGTCAGCTGGGGACAAGCCATGTTTTCTCACGCATCATGGAAGATGTTCTCATTACCGTGGTCGGCGATGTCCCGGCGGTTACTGTAGAATTCATCGGCAACGCGGTGAGTCCCGCTTCGCGCTGATCGAGTAACCCTCTGATGATTGAGCAGCAAGGACAGGTTGTCGCGATCAATAACGGCCGGATTAGCGTTCGGCTCGGCGGCAAGTCCGGATGTCCGGCCTGCGATGCGGGCAAGGGCTGCGGAGCGGGATTATTTGGGCGTATGTTGCGACGTAAACCGGTCACGCTGGATTTTGATAACAGCGTTAATGCCCTGTGCGGTGAACCGGTCGTGGTCGGGCTTGCCGAGTCGCTGTTTTTGCGCCTTGTGATGAGGCTTTATCTCATTCCCTTGCTTGCGGCACTTGGAGGAGCGGTGGCTGGCCACTATATTTCAGTGATGTTGAATACCGGACCGGCCGGAGCAGATATTTTGACGTTGTCAGGCGCCGTAGCTGGCGGTGCTGCCGTCCTTTTCCGAAATGGGCGAAGGGCTGCGGAATTTTCTGACGTATCCGCTGTCCACCTTCTGCGAGTGGTTGGAACCAGGAATCATGATAGTAATCAAGAGGTAATTTAGTGAGCAGACGAATTTTCATCAGTCTATGTGCAGCGGTGCTGATCGTTGTCTCCAATCCCGGATTCGCCCGGGTCACGGGTTTGCCTGATTTCACCGGCCTGGTCGAAGAGGCGGGTCCGGCTGTTGTCAATATTCGCGTTACCCAGTTCGGGGAACGTGCCCGAAGGGATGGTGACGGCATGGAAAACCCACACGGGCAGGAAGATATTCCTGAATTTTTCAGGCGATTTTTTGATGTGCCCGGTAATCCCGGTAACGGTCAACCGGATCGCCGCGGAGCGGGCTCCGGTTTCATTTTTGAATCCGATGGTTACATCATCACAAACCACCACGTCGTCGATGGGGCTGACCAGATTATTGTTCGATTGGCCGACCGGCGGGAATTCGAGGCCGAACTTGTGGGCTCGGACCCGCTTAGCGATATCGCCCTCATCAAGATCGATGCAGAAAACCTGCCCACGCTGGGGCTCGGGGACAGTGAAACCCTGCGGCCTGGCGAATGGGTCGTTGCGATCGGTTCTCCTTTCAATTTCGATCAGTCGGTTACGGCCGGCATCGTCAGTGCAAAAGGCCGCAGCACGAACCAGCAGCAATATGTTCCGTTTATCCAGACAGACGTAGCCATCAATCGGGGTAATTCCGGTGGCCCATTGCTGAACCTGGACGGTGAAGTTGTTGGCATCAACTCCTGGATTCTGAGCTCCGGCGGTGGTTACATGGGTTTGTCGTTTTCCATCCCGATCGAGACGGCAAGCGCTGCAGTCAGGCAACTTCGCGTACACGGCAAGGTTTCCCGCGGCCTGCTTGGAGTGCAGGTTGGTGCGGTCACGCGTGAGCTGGCCGAAGCACTAGATCTCGAGCGGCCGGTCGGAGCGCTGGTTAACGACGTGTCGCCCGGCAGTGCAGCCGAAAAGGCCGGGATCGAGCCGGGAGATGTGATCCTGGCGTTCAATGGCGATTCGATCGAATCCTCTGGTGACCTGCCACCATTGGTGGGTGCAAATCCTCCGGGTACCAAAGCGAAGGTGCTTGTCAGCCGAAACGGCAAAGAAAAAACCTTCGCCGTTACACTGGACTCCCTGGAAGCTGACGATTATGGAAACGTGCTCGCTTCTGCCCAGGAAAGCAGTCAGGACAACCTGCTGGGTTTCACGGTTGAATCCATAGACGAAGATCGCAGGCGTGCTCTGGGCGAGCCGGAAGGCGGTGTTATCATTTCCCGTGTCGAAGGTGATGAAGCCTATCGAGCCGGGTTGAGGCGCGGCGACGTCGTCTTGACCATCAACAACCAGGCTGTCGAAGACGTCGAATCCTTCGAGGAGATTGTCGAATCGCTACCTGGAAACAAGGCAGTTGCGCTGCGCCTGATGAGAGATGGCGTTACGCGGTATCTGGCCTATACGCCTTCCGCTGAAGATTGAATGCCACTTTAAGCTATAATTACCGGTACGAAACAGGGCCATCCGTTTCAAAGGAAGCGGATGGCCTTTTTGATGTTCAACGAGGGTGGCCAGGCGTCCGGATCATGGACCAAAAGCACATAAGAAACTTTTCAATTATTGCGCACGTGGATCACGGCAAGTCTACCCTGGCTGATCGTTTTATTCAGATCTGCGGTGGATTGAGTGAGCGTGAAATGGAAGACCAGGTCCTCGATTCCATGGAACTCGAGCGCGAACGCGGCATCACCATAAAGGCGCAGAGTGTCAGGCTTGATTATCCTGCGCGTGATGGCCAGACATACCAGCTCAATTTCATTGACACACCTGGTCATGTCGATTTTTCCTACGAGGTTTCGCGCTCGCTGGCGGCCTGCGAGGGGGCCTTGCTGGTTGTGGATGCAGCGCAGGGAGTCGAAGCCCAGAGCGTCGCCAATTGTTACACGGCGGTGGAGCTGGGACTCGAGGTGATCCCCGTGCTGAACAAGATCGATCTGCCTTCTGCCGAGCCCGACCGTGTCAAGCAGGAGATCGAGGACATAATCGGTATTGAGGCGGTGGATGCACTTTGTGTCAGTGCCAAGACTGGTGACGGCATCATCGACATTCTCGAAAGGCTTGTACAAGGAATTCCCTGCCCAACCGGGAATCCAGAGGCGCCTTTCAAGGCCCTGATCATATGGCTTCAGGTAATCAGCACCAGGTCGAGCAAGTCGGGGTTTTCACTCCCAAGCGTGAGAAACGAGAAAGGATTTCAGCCGGGGAAGTCGGATTTTTCGTTGCCGGAATCAAGGACGTGCACGGCGCGCCAGTGGGAGACACGATCACCCTGGCCAAAGACGGCGCGGATATGCCGCTGCCCGGATTCAAAACCCTGCAGCCCCGGGTTTTTGCCGGGTTGTTCCCGACGGAGGCGGAAAACTACCCGGATCTCAGGGAGGCGTTGGACCGTTTGCAACTCAACGACGCAGCCCTGCAGTTCGAGCCTGAAACTTCCGAGGCCCTTGGGTTTGGCTTTCGCTGTGGCTTTCTCGGGCTGTTGCACATGGATATCGTGCAGGAACGACTGGAACGCGAATACAACGTTGAACTTATCACGACGGCTCCAACGGTCATTTACGAGGTCCTGTTGAACAGTGGCGAGGTCATCAGCCTCGAAAATCCGGCGAAATTGCCTGATTCCAATAAGGTCGGGGAGATTCGGGAGCCGATCATCGAGGCAAATATCCTGTTGCCGCAGAACTATGTCGGGGCAGTGATTGGTCTTTGTGAGGAGAAGCGGGGCAAGCAAAAAGGAATGCAGTATCTGGGCGGACAGGTGTCCATCAGCTATGAACTTCCGCTTTCTGAAGTCGTCCTGGATTTTTTCGACAAGTTGAAATCGGTGAGCCGCGGTTATGCCTCATTCGAATATCATTTCCTTCGATTCCAGGATGGACCGTTCGTGCGCATCGACGTGCTGATCAACGGAGAGCGGGTTGATGCGCTTTCACTCATCGTTCACCGGGATCAAGCCCAGCGGCGCGGACGAGACCTGGCGGTAAAGATGAAGGAACTGATACCCCGGCAGATGTTCGATGTTGCCATTCAGTCCGCCATCGGTTCCCAGGTCATCGCCCGCACCACGGTCAAGGCCTTGCGAAAGAATGTCACCGCCAAGTGTTATGGCGGTGACGTGACACGAAAACGAAAGCTGCTTGAAAAGCAAAAAGCAGGCAAAAAACGGATGAAGCAGGTAGGGCGGGTCGAAATACCTCAGGAAGCCTTTCTCGCCGTACTGCAGCAGGATAACAAGAGGTAGGATGACCCGATGAAACCCGATTTCTCGCTATTGCTCGTTTTATTGACAGCAGTCACTGGAATAATCTGGCTGATCGACAGCCTTTTGTTCCGGCGTCGCAGAATGGACAAAGCCGTTCAGAAAGAACTCGAGCGGCCTCACGAGCCGGTTGTTATCGAGTACTCCCGCTCTCTTTTTCCGATTCTTCTGATTGTACTGCTGTTCCGGTCCTTCCTGTTTGAGCCGTTCAAGATTCCATCCGGTTCCATGATTCCGACCCTGCTGATCGGCGATTTTATTGTCGTTAACAAGTACGCTTATGGATTACGGCTGCCGGTACTTAATACCAAGATTCTATCGGTGGGTAAGCCGGACCGTGGTGATGTGGTGGTGTTTCATTACCCGGTCGATCCCAAGGTCAATTTCATCAAGCGGCTGATCGGTCTGCCCGGCGACAGAATCGCGTACCGTAATAAGCAGCTCTTCGTGAATGGCGAAGCTGTTCCCGTGTCGGGTTTAGGCCGTTATTCAAGCAACGAGGTCAAGTGCGCAACGCCACGTGTAGATGCATTGCGATTGCAGGAGACTCTCGGCGAAGGCAAACATGACATATTGATCCATGAGAGATCCAGTGGCCGGGATGGACAATGGGAAGTGCCCGAAGGCCATTATTTTGTTATGGGAGATAATCGGGACCGCAGCAACGACAGCCGGGTGTGGGGCTTCGTCCCGGAGGATCACCTGATGGGCCGTGCCGTTGGAATTTGGCTGAATTTTGATTACACAAAGGGTTGTGGCGATCTTTCCAGAGTAGGCGATGGTATTCATTGATACAGTGATTGTTTTATTGCACAGCAGCACCGAGGCGCGATAGTAGTGGGGTTTCGAAAGCTGAAAAGTACATAGTATGAAGGCATTGACTGACATTCCGGCTTGTTTCGGGTCACAAACTACAAGGAAGCAGGTGATTGAAATGAACTTACGCAGACAAGATGGTTTAACGCTTATTGGATTTTTTATCGTCCTCACCATGGTATTGTTTTTTGCTTATGCCGGGATGCGGGTCATTCCGATGTATCTTGAATACCACGCACTGGGCAACGCGTTGACAAAACTGGAAAAAGACCCGGCTGCAAAACGCATGGCGCCGCACAAGATCAAGCAAAGTATTCAGATGAGCCTGTGGGCCAGTTATGCCGACAACAACATCAAGGACGAACACATACGCATCAGCAAGAAAAGCAATGGTGTCAATGTGAGGGTGAAATACGAGGTGCGTAAACCCTTCCTGGCGAATATCGACATTGTGGGGCGTTTTGACCGCACTGCTGTTCTGAGATAGCAATGTGAAAGATTCCGTAGCCGGGATCGAGTACCGCTTCAAAAAACCCGAAATCCTGCAGGAGGCATTGACACACCGGAGTGCGGGCAATAATAACAATGAGCGCCTCGAATTCCTGGGCGACAGTGTTTTGAGCATGGTCATCGCATCCCGGCTGTTCGAGCTTCATTCTGAAGCCCGGGAAGGGGATTTAAGCAGAATGAGGGCCCGGCTGGTCAGGGGGGTCAGCCTGAGTCGTATCGCCAGCGCTGTTAACCTGGGAAAGCAATTGAAACTGGGGGAAGGGGAATTGAAGTCCGGCGGATTTCGCCGTGAATCCATCCTGGCAAATGCGTTTGAAGCCCTGATCGGTGCGATATTCATTGACGGCGGTTTCAAGGCTTGCCGAAACGTAATCCTCGATTTGTTCGATCCGCTGATCGAAGCCCTGCCTGATCCTGAAGAACTCAAAGATGCAAAAACCCGGTTGCAGGAGTGGTTGCAAGCGCGAGGCCGCCCGCTGCCTGAATATGCCCTGCAAAATGAAGAGGGCGCGGATCACGCCAAGAAATTCTACGTCTCATGTCATGTTACCGATGACGGGACCATGGTCGAGGAATCCGGAAAAAGCAGGCGAAAAGCCGAGCAGGCAGCGGCCGCCAGAATTCTTGAACTTTTGCAGGAGGCCTCCCGTTCATGACGGATGGCAATGACAGCAGGAGTCCCGGCCAGGACGGTGACTATCGCTGTGGTTATGTCGCATTGATCGGACGTCCGAATGTCGGCAAGTCCACCCTGATGAACAGAATACTGGGTCAAAAGCTCAGTATAGTCACGGCCAAGCCACAAACGACCCGCCAGCGCATCGCTGGCATCAAGACTACGGATCAGGGCCAGATTATCTATATCGATACCCCGGGTATACACTTGGCTGCACGGCGCGCCCTCAATCGCTATATGAACCGGATCGCCCGGGCATCCTTTCATGACGTTGATCTCATACTGTTCCTCGTGGAAGGTGACCGGTGGACCAGGCAAGACGAACATGTCGCCCGGTCGTTGAAGAGCGTGGACGTTCCCGTTGTACTCGTCGTGAACAAAATTGACCTGGTGGCCGACAAATCTCGTCTACTCAGATACCTCGAAGATGAAGCCGGGACCGATCGCTTTTCCGATGTCCTTCTGATCGCGGCAAAATCAGGTGACGGCGTGGCCGATCTGGAAACCAAAGTCCTTCAGTCACTGCCTTTCTCCCGCCCGTTTTTCGATGAAGACCAATTCACTGACCGCAGTGAGCGTTTCCTTGCGGCGGAGCTGATACGCGAGCAGCTGATGACCCGGTTGCACCAGGAATTGCCTTACGCTTTGACCGTGGAAATCGAGGAATTCAAACGTGATGGCGGTGTTTTGAGGATTGGGGCGATTATCTGGGTTGAACGAAAGGGACAGAAGCAGATCGTCATCGGAAAGGGAGGGGACGTACTGAAGCAGGTGGGTACCCGGGCACGTCATGCACTCCAGGAGTTGTTTGATGAAAAAGTCTTTGTAAGGATGTGGGTTAAAGTTAGCCGTGACTGGTCAGATAATGAAAAGGCACTTAAACAGTTCGGTTATGACGAACAATCCTGAATCCCCGTATTGACAACCAATGTTCACCTCACTGGAACCCTCCTACATTCTTCACAGCAGGCCTTATCGCGAATCCAGCCTGTTACTGGAGGTATTCGGCAAGGCTCAGGGGCGGGTTGGATTGGTGGCACGCGGCGCGCGTGGCCCACGGTCTCGCTGGAAAAGCATCCTGCAACCTTTCCGTCCGCTTCTGCTGAGCTGGACCCGGAGAGGCGAGATGGGAACGCTCACTGGCGCCGACCAGGTAGCCTCACCCCCCGCGCTGGCGGGGGATCCGCTCTTTTGCGGCCTCTACGCCAACGAATTGCTGATGCATTTTTTGCATCGCTCTGATCCCCACCCCGGGCTGTTCGACCACTACAGCCGGCTTGTAACCGATTTGGCGGCCGGCAGCCCTACGCAACCCTTGTTGCGCTTGTTTGAGTTTCAATTATTGAGGGCGGCCGGTTTTGGCCTTCAACTCGATCATGAACATGGCGGCAGGGAGGGCATTCGGGCAGATGCCTGGTATGTCTATTTGCCAGAATCGGGCCCGGTCCGTCGCGACGCGACCAGCGGCCAGGCCGAAGAACTGGTTTCCGGAGCAGCCCTGCTGGAGCTAAAATCAGGGGAGATCGGCGAGCAACATCTGATGGAACTGAAGATGCTGATGCGTAAACTGATTCGTTTCTACATGGGCGGCAAAACGCTCAAGTCGCAGTTCCTGTTTCTCCAAAGCTGAAAGGACAGAACCATGGCGGTACTTCTCGGTGTGAATATTGATCACGTGGCAACGGTCCGGCAGGCCAGGGGGACGCATTATCCGTCCGTCGTCCAGGCGGCTGAATTCGCGGAGCGGGCAGGGGCTGATTCCATCACCGTGCATTTGCGTGAAGACCGGCGGCACATCCAGGACGAGGATGTCAGGATGTTATGCGCCAATACACAAACCCGGGTCAATCTGGAAATGGCCGTCACGGAAGAAATGCTGGCCATCGCACTGAAGCGTTTACCGGCTGATGTCTGTCTTGTGCCCGAAAAAAGAGAGGAACTGACAACGGAAGGCGGGCTGGATGTTCTGGCTAATCGCGAAGCCGTCAGGGATGCCGTCAAGCGGCTGCAAGCTGCCGGCATCCGGGTTTCTCTTTTCATTGATCCGCAAGAGGAACAATTGCAGGCCGCTCGAGATGTCGGAGCGCCGGTTGTTGAATTGCATACGGGGACATATGCTGACGCAACGGGAGAAAAACAGGCCAGGGAACTGGCGCGGCTTGCAGTTGCCTGCCGGTTGGGACATTCGCTGGGATTGATGATAAACGCCGGCCACGGACTTCACCTGGATAATGTCCAGGCGGTAACCCAACTTCCGGAAATGAACGAATTAAACATCGGGCATTCCATCATCGCACGAGCTATCTTCGTTGGGCTGGAAGCCGCCGTCAGGGAAATGAAAGAAAAAATTCTTTCGGCATGCTGAATATCTCATCTCTGTTCCAGGTGTGCGGCAGAGTGGCCTTTTTCCTGGATAAAGTCCCGGGCAGCGACGATAAAAACATAATAGGAACGTGCCAGCAGGTTCGCTGAAGCCTCCACCTGGCATGCCTTTTCCAGTGCACGCAGACTCTTCTCCAATCGTCTCCTCTTGCAAAGAGCGCTGGAAGCAATCAGCTGGTGAAGTATGCCGGCAGCTTTCGCCAGGTCGAGCTGCGAGAGATGGTTATCGAGTTCCGGAAATCGCTGCTCCAGTTCTTCTCTGAACAACTGTTGCAGATCTTCATCAGGTTGCTGTTTGACATATTCGGTAACGCGATTGGCCTGGCGGGGTTTCGCTGCCCTGACCAATTCCTCGGCACAAGCAGGCTTGATCAGAACATGGGCGATATTCAGTTGCTCCGCAGCCGACCGAATCTGCTCTGAATCATCTGCGCTGAGTACAATGACCCGCGGCTGTTCACGGCTCGAAGGCCAGTCGCGCCTGATTCGAGCCACCAGGTCAAGGCCACTGCCGCCTGGCAGGTTGATGTCCGTGAAAATAAGATGTGGATACCATTCCAATGCTTGCGCCAGGGCATCGTCAACATTACATGCTTGCTTGACAGTCCCCATGCTTTGCCGCAATGCTGCGACTGTGCAATGGCGGCTGATTTCGTGGTCGTCAACGACCAGGGTGCGGTAATCCCTGGGAAAAAGTCGGTTTTTCACGGAGCCCCCTTTGAGCGGCAATCACTGTATGCCGGTATTGATTTTCGAATTGCTTATCCGAAGCATAGTCCAAGTCCGGAAAGATGCAAAACTTCTGGGGTGTCTGGCAACCTCGCTCGTGATGATGGCTATTCCATTATCTGTTTGCGCGTCACTCCCGGAAATTCAATTCAGCGCCCAGAGCATCGAGTACGAAGAATATCGCCTGGAAGAGCTGCGAGTGGATCTGGACAGTGACGACAGATTCCATATTCATATCGGCCGGGTAAAACTCGAAGGGTTGGAGGCGGTTTTTTCCGATATTGGGCTCAACGGCTCAGTCGACGAATTGTCTTTAGGTGACGAAACATCCCGATTCAAGGCGCGCTTTCGTTCAGGAAATTTTGAAGCCAGCGCGGATGTAGCGATCGATCCAGACGGATTTTTGGCTGATTTCCGCAGCACTGAAATCCAGTTGCCTGCATTGAAGGGTCTGGGAGTCATGCCATCGGAGTCGGCCTGGCTGAGCCGTGGGGTATTGGACGCTGGTATTCGGATTGCGCAGCGCGCGGATCAGCAGCCGGAGCTGTCATTTCAACTGGGCATTCGGGACCTGGCCTTCGATTCACCCGACGGCCGAATCGCCGGAGAGGCTCTGGAACTGAAAGTCGGCGGAACCGTCAGGCGTGGCGATGAACTGGAAATCAGGACTGACGGGGTCATCGAGAGCGGTGAAGTGTTGATCGATGATTTTTACCGGGATTTTTCTGACGCGGGCCTGGAATTCAGAGTGGAGCCTGAATGGCGCGATGCAACCTTGCAGGTCGTGGAATTTTACCTGACCGACAGTGACTCGTTGACCGTTGAAGGCAGGTTGGAGCAAAAAGAAGAGAATGTGTCTGGCGCCTGGTTGCTGCAGGTCAATCGCGTTGACCTCAGTTTTCCAGGTGCGTACCGGCGATATATAGAGCCCATGGCAGCCACCTGGACGCTCAATGGCCTTGAGGTAACGGGGCGGGTCAGCTGGAGCGGTGAGTGGGTAGGCGGTGAGTTTACATCCGGCGACCTCGATATCGGCGACCTGACGATTGTGGATGCGCTGCGCAGCCGCTTCGCGTTCACCGGGCTGGATGCCAGACTTCGCCCCGGGGACCATGCCTACGATTCCAAACTTTCATGGCGCGGTCTCCTGTTCGGCCGGATCAATCTCGGAGCTGGAGAGGCGTCACTGGATTCCGAGCCCGGGGCTTTGGCCCTGCTGAAACCGCTCACGCTGAATGTGCTGGGTGGTCGTCTTCAGTTGGACAAATTGAGATTGGTGCTGCCAGGCAGCAGCGCCTACGGCGATCGCGAGGCTGACATTCACATGGAAGCCTCCTTGCAGGAACTGGATATTGAGCAGCTGACAGCGGCACTGGGCTGGCCTTCGTTCAGCGGGACACTGAGCGGAGAAATTCCCGGCGCCAGACTCCGCGATGGGGTTCTGGAAGTGGATGGCGAAATTCTCGTCCGCGTTTTTGATGGCACGGTCTCTGTCGGCGATCTGAGGGTCGAGCGGCTGTTCGGTGTGCTGCCCAGTCTTGCAGCCAACGTGGACGCCAGCAACCTGGATTTGGAAATGCTGACCGGGACCTTCTCATTCGGAAAAATATCGGGCCGGCTGGACGGATATGTTCACGAACTTCGCATGCTCGACTGGAAACCGGTTGCCTTTGACGCCTGGTTCGGAACTCCAGAGCGCCAAAGTGGTTCTAACGGCATATCGAGACAGGCGGTCAATAACCTCACCACTCTCGGCGGAGGGCGAGCAACGACAGCCTTAACCGGACCGCTGATGAGATTGTTCAACAAGTTTTCATATCGCCGGCTGGGGTTGGGTTGTAAGTTACATAACAACGTGTGCGAGGTGCGTGGCATCAGCGAAGACGAAGTGAGTGTTTTACTACTGGAAGGTGCGGGTGTGCCCAAGATCACAATCAGGGCCTTTAACCGGCAGACAGATTGGCCGCAATTGGTGGCTGAGCTGTTGGCGGTTTCAGGCGAAGAATCCATCAGGATTGGAGAAGCGCCGGAAGGCTGACAGTCTGATAAAATGGGCCACCGGGCCTCGAGCCAAGGAGAACAGGATGAAAAAAGTCAAAACTGCCCTGATCCTGAGCGTATTTTTCGCTCTGGCTGCATGCGTTACGATCAACGTGTACTTTCCGGCTGCTGCTGCCGAGCGCGCAGCCGGGCAGTTTGTCGATGATGTGCTGGGCAAGCCCAACGAAGAGGGCTCGCTGTTCAATCCTCACGATACTCCCGTTGCGATCATGTTGATGGCTGCCAATGGATTGCTGGACTTCATCGTGCCGAGCGCCCAGGCGCAGCAGGCTGAGATCGAAATCAACACTCCTCAGATCAATGCCATTAAGGCGCGGATGGCCGGGCGCCAGCGAACGACGCTGAATCCCCTGTTCGATGCCGGAGCCATCGGTTTTACATCTGATGGCTTTGTGAGTATTCGCGACCGCTCGGCAGTCTCGCTAGGCGAACGCAGGAACCTGGAAAGCGCAGTTGCCGATGAAAACCGGGATCGCCGGGCAGTGTACCGCGAAATTGCAGTTGCCAATGGTCATCCCGAGTGGGAGCAGGAAATCCAGGAAACGTTCGCCCGGGAGTGGGTTCGCAACGCGCGGTCAGGCTGGTACTACCAGGAAGCCGGCGGCGCCTGGCGTCAAAAATAGTCAGACCAGTAAAAAACATCGGCCGGGCCAGCAGCCCGGTCGTCTTTTTTTGTGAGATTGCCTTATGAGCCGGCGCAGAAGACGCAAGCTGCCCAAAGAACCTGTCGAGCTGAGGATCGATGATCTGAGCCACGATGGACGTGGTGTGGCGACGCACGGAGACAAGAAAATGTTCGTGTATGGCGCCTTGCCGGGCGAGCTTGTCCTGGTTCGCATAACGGGCCGAAAGAGGGCTTACGATGAAGGGGAGACCCTGGAGGTGCTGGAGTCGTCTCCTGACCGCATCACGCCCCGCTGCCCCCACTTCGGTTTCTGTGGCGGTTGTTCCCTGCAACACCTGGCGCCGGAACGACAAATCGAGTCCAAACAAAACACGCTGATTCAGAATCTAACCCGAATCGGAAAGGTCTCACCCGAGTTACTTTGGGAGCCGCTGACAGGGCCCTTGTGGGGCTATCGGCGCAAAGCCCGGCTATCGGTTCGTTATGTGCACAAAAAAGAGCGCGTGCTGGTTGGTTTTCGTGAACGATACGGACGCTTCGTGGCCGATATGCAGGAATGCCATGTACTCGATGCACGAATTGCCGCTCATCTCGACGGCTTGTCCGCCTTGATTTATGCCATGGAAGCGCGGCGGAGCATTCCGCAAATCGAAGTTGCTTGTGGTGACGAGTCCTGCGCCCTGATTTTCCGGCATCTCGAACCTTTGAGCGGGAACGATGAACTGAAACTGCGGGAATTCGCCCAGGAAACCGGAATTGCAGTTTTACTGCAGCCAGCCGGACCGTCGAGCATTCACTGCCTGGAGCCTATGGAACCGGAGCTCGGTTTTACCCTGCCGGCGTTTGGTATTGAGCTGTTCTTCGCACCCTCGGATTTCATCCAGGTCAACACCGAGATGAATCGTAAAATGATAGACAGGGCGGTAACACTGTTGAATCCGTCTGAGGATGACCGGGTACTTGATCTGTTTTGCGGACTCGGCAATTTCACGCTACCGATTGCGACGAGGGCGCGGGAAGTCGTGGGTATAGAAGGCGATGGTGAACTCGTGAAAAAAGCGGAAGATAACGCACGGCGCAACGGGCTGGAGAACGCCCGTTTTTATGCCGCCGATCTGAACGAAGAGCCGGGAGCTGCGCCCTGGTTGAAGAAACCTTATGACAAAGTGCTGGTCGATCCGCCTCGTTCAGGCGCCGAATCCATTCTTCCGCACATCGCGGCCAGTGGCGCACGGCGCGTTGTCTATGTATCCTGCCACCCGGCCAGCCTGGCCAGAGATGCAGGCGTCCTGGTGGAGCAATTCGGCTTCCACTTGCAAGGCGCTGGCGTGATGGACATGTTTCCGCACACAGGGCACGTTGAATCCATCGCGCTCTTTGAGCGGACCGTATAGGATGTGCACATGAAGCCCGGTCCGATCCTGATAGGTCTTTCCGGAACCGAACTGGATGACAAGAGTCATAAATACCTGCGCCACCCCGCGGTCGGCGGAGTTGTGTTGTTCACACGAAATTTCGAGAGCCCAGGGCAGTTGGAGCGGTTGGTCGGCAACATTCGTGCTGCTCGTGAGCCGCGGCTTCTGATCTGCATCGACCAGGAAGGGGGCAGGGTTCAGCGCCTGAAGGACGGGTTCACTCATCTGCCGCCTCTTGGCATTCTCGGAAACATCCACGACTCTGATCCTCTGAAGGCGCTGGACATGGCTTACCGTCACGGTCGGGTCATGGCGACTGAAATGCTGGCCTGCGGAATAGACCTCAGTTTTGCTCCGGTACTGGACCTGGATCGGGGGAGCCGCGTCATTGGCGACAGGGCGCTGTCGGGTAACCCGGACGTGGTCACTGAGCTCGGGCGTGCCTACCTGGCAGGAATGCATGATTCGGGGATGAAGACCACCGGCAAGCATTTCCCGGGTCACGCGGGCGTGGCGCTGGAGGAAATCGAAAGTTTGGACCTCGTGCCATTCAGGGCGCTGGCGTCGGAACTGGATGCACTGATGGTTGCCCATGTTGTTTACCCGCAGGTCGATGAACATCCCGCCGGCTATTCGCGCACCTGGCTTCGGGAAATCCTGAGGAAAACGATAGGGTACCGTGGCGTGATTTTTTCAGATGACATTGGCATGCACGCGGCCAAATCGGTTGGCGGCTTGCGAGCGCGCACGCTGTGCTGTCTCGAAGCGGGCTGTGACCTTGTTCTGGTTTGTTTGCCGGAAGATGTCGCATCCTTGCTGGATGAACTGGATGCGCCGATAGGTGATGCTACCGATGCCGTTACTCGCCTATACGGCCATCCCACGGTCAATCGTGAAGAGCTGGCTATCGTTAAACAGGAAGGAATCAGGGAATGGGCCCATTGGCAACAAAGCCTGGAGAAACTGGTGGATCAGTTCTGTAGCTGACCCACAGGAGTTGACTTTATGGAAATGATTGGAAGCTGGGTCGAGGCGCTGGCTGCAGCCAGCGGTCTAAAGCCGTGGGCCCTGTCGGTTTTTCTTGTAGTGCTGACTGCGCTACTCATTGATTACATTCAGAGGCGCGTCCTGAAGCGGGTGGGCGGCTTCGTGTCAAAAACAGAGAACCTCTGGGATGATGCGATTTTTTACGCGGCTGTGCGGCCCCTTACGTTTCTTATTTGGCTGGTGGGAATCACGCTGGCATCGCAGCTCATACCAGCCAGGGAAGAAGGCGGTCTGCTGGATACGGAGCTGATCACACGAGTCCGCCAGGTCGGCATACTGTATGCCATCGCCTGGATGGCGATCTCTATCATCAAGAACATCGAAAACAACATTGTTGAAAAGGCCAGAAGGGAGGGCCGAGTGGTCGATCAAACCACGGTGCATGCCCTGGGCCGTGTAGTTCGAATCACCATTGCGGTAACCGCTCTTCTGGTTGCACTGGATACGTTGGGATTCAATGTTGCCGGTCTATTGGCAGCTGGTGGGATTGGTGGCCTTGCCATAGGCTTGGCGGCGAAAGACCTGCTGGCCAATTTTTTTGGCGGCGTGACCGTGTTCATCGACCGGCCCTTCAGCATTGGCGACTGGATCCTGCTGAATGAAAAAGGCATCGAAGGCGTCGTGGAAGATATCGGTTGGAGACAAACCACCATTCGAAAGTTCGACAAGCGGCCCGTTTACGTCCCAAACGCGGTGTTTACCACCGCGTCCGTAGAAAATCCCTCGCGCATGACCAACCGCAGAATTTACGAGACCATTGGTCTGCGATACGACGACATCGGCCGGATGAAAGCCATCACCGACGCAGTGCGCGATATGCTTGTCGGTCATCCTGAAATCGATGAACAGCAAACCCTGATGGTCCAGTTCAATGCCTTCGCCGAATCATCCGTGGATTTTTTCATCTATTGCATGACACACACCGTCGTCTGGCAGCGTTACCATGAAGTCAAGCAGGATGTACTATTGAAAATTGCCGATATCGTGGCACAGCACGGAGCGACGATTGCGTATCCCACACGGACCCTGAAAATGGACGTGATTCCGGAATTCGCCGGCTTGGGTGATGCGAGTATCGGCGCAGAAAATAAGGAGTGAAGATGGACCATGATCCACGCCAGTTGCTGGACCGTTCGACGGTTCTGGCGCAAAAGCATGAAGTCAATGAAGCTATTGATCGAATGGCGGTCGATATCAACACGTTTTATGGTGACAGTCCGATTATCCTGCTCATCGTGATGACCGGGGCGGTCATGCCGGCGGCCTGGCTTGCCTCGCGGTTGGATATGCCGATTGAAATGGACTTCGTACACGCCACGCGCTATTCCGGACAGACCGAGGGCGGGGAAATTGAGTTCCGCGTACCCCCGCGGCTGAATCTGCAGGGGCAGGATGTACTGATCGTTGATGATATCTATGACATTGGGCTTACATTGGAAACGATCGAGCGATACTGTGAAGCAAGGAGCGTTCGTTCCGTAAACAGCGCGGTACTGGTGCGTAAAATCCATGATCGCAAAACAACAGACCGGGTTCCTGAGTTCATCGGAATGAATGTCGAAGACAAGTATGTTTTCGGCTGTGGAATGGACGTGTATGAGCATTGGCGTCACCTGGACGAGATCAGGGCTCTGGAGGATTCGTAATGACAGATGTCCCGACGTTGGCCTTGCTCGGGGGAACCGGGCTGACCGAACTGGAGAATTACAGCGAGACCCTTGTGGTGAATACGCCCTATGGCGCTCCGGCAGCCCCGGTCAGGGTGGTCGAAACCCATCCGGTACGGCTCCTTTTTTTGCCGCGGCACGGCAATCCTCACCGGTTTCCGCCGCATTGCGTCAACTACCGTGCCAACATGTGGGCGTTGAGAGAGGCTGGCGCTGATCGCGTGCTGGCGGTATCTGCTGTCGGTGGAATCCGCGAGCCTTATGGCCCCGCCACACTGGCTCTGCCTGACCAGTTGGTCGATTATAGCTGGGGCCGTGAACACAGTTATTGCGATTCGGGGGAAGTTCCGTTGGTGCATGTGGATTTCACCAATCCGTATGAGGGACCGCTGCGCCTCGCCCTGCTCGAAGCCGCGCAGCAGTCTGAAATAGACGTCGTTGACGGAGGCTGCATCGGTGTTTTCCAGGGTCCCAGGCTCGAGAGCGCGGCCGAGATCGAGAGAGGAAGACGCGATGGTTGCGACATGGCAGGGATGACGTCGCTGCCCGAG
>CAMYKC010000045.1:1615-29966 GCA_947258865.1 uncultured Lysobacterales bacterium | reverse complement strand
CTGGGCCGCGGGTGTCAGCGATGAACTGATTTCGGAAGAAGATATCGCGGAAACTCTGCGGGAACCCATGATAAGAGTGCGCCGGCTGCTGCGGGCGCTGATCGACAACCTGGCAAATGAGATACAGCCGAAATGACAGCACACTACCCCCATCTGCTGGCTCCACTTGACCTTGGTTTCCTGACGCTGAAGAACAGGGTCTTGATGGGCTCCATGCATACCGGTCTTGAAGACCGGGCGAAAGACTATCCAAAGCTGGCCGCTTACTTCGCCGAACGGGCGGCCGGTGGCGTCGGCCTGATAGTTACGGGTGGGATGGCACCGACCGTGCGCGGATGGCTCGCGCCTTTTGCTTCTTCCATGATTTTTCCATGGCAGCTGAAGCGACACCGGCTGGTAACCGATGCAGTGCATGAAGAGGGGGGCAGGATTTGCATGCAGATACTCCACGCAGGCCGTTACGGCTATCACCCTGTTTCAGTTGCACCCAGCGCCGTCAAGTCGCCCATCACGCCTTTCAAACCACGAGCGCTCTCGAAGATGGGCATCAGGCGGCAAATCAGTGGTTTCATCCGCTCCGCCAAGCTGGCGAAGAGGGCGGGCTATGACGGTGTCGAGGTCATGGGTTCGGAGGGTTATTTCATCAATGAGTTCACAACACCTCGCGTCAACAAGAGAACAGATGAGTGGGGTGGGGATGCCGAAAATCGCTTTCGCATCGCGGTCGAGATCGTACGCGGCATTCGAGAGGCGGTTGGCCCCGAGTTCATTATTATTTACCGCTTGTCAATGCTTGATCTTGTACCCGACGGCAACAGCTGGGAAGAGATCGTCGCGCAGGCAAAAGCGGTCGAGCGCGCGGGCGCGACGATTATCAACAGTGGAATTGGCTGGCACGAAGCCCGCATACCCACTATCGCGACGATGGTGCCGCGCGCGGGTTTCAGTTGGGTGACCAGGAAACTCAGGGGAGAAGTGGCTATCCCGCTGGTAACGACCAACCGGATCAACACTCCTGAAGTAGCGGAACAGGTCCTGGCGAATGGCGACGCGGACATGGTTTCAATGGCCCGGCCGCTGTTGGCTGATGCGGAATTCGTCGTCAAGGCAGCCGAAGGTCGGGCGGACGAAATCAATATCTGCATAGCCTGTAACCAGGCCTGCCTGGATCACACGTTCACGAGGCAGACCGCATCGTGCTTGCTGAATCCCCGGGCCTGCCGTGAAACAGAATTGAATTATCTTCCTGCGGAGAAGAAAAAGACAATCGCAGTCGTCGGCGCCGGACCGGCCGGACTGGCGTGTTCCACCGTCGCCGCGGAACGCGGTCATGAGGTCACATTATTCGATTCCTCGGACCGGATCGGCGGGCAATTTAACATGGCCAAACGAATTCCCGGTAAAGAGGAATTCTATGAAACCTTGAAGTATTTCGGTCGCCTGCTGGAGATCAGGGGAGTTGAGTTGCGGCTTGGCGAGCAGGCTGGCGTGGAACTACTGAAGCATTTCGATGAGGTGATTCTCGCAACGGGCGTAACACCAAGAACGCCGGATATCGAAGGTGTAGATCACGAGAAAGTCCTGAGCTATATCGACGTTTTGAAAAACGATGCAGAGGTCGGTAAACGGGTTGCGGTCATTGGGGCGGGGGGTATCGGTTTTGACGTTTCAGAGTTTCTGGGCGCGGCCAGGCACAACGGACCTGATTTTCCGGAACCGGAAGAATTTGCGCGCCGCTGGGGCATCGACATGACCCTGGAGGCGCGTGGGGGCGTCAAGAATGTGGTGGCCGAGCCTGAGCCGCTGGCACGCGACATCTGGTTGTTGCAGCGCAAAGCAAGCAAACCTGGAAAAGGACTGGGTAAGACCACCGGTTGGGTTCATCGCCTGAGTCTCAGGAAGCGAGGGGTGAAGATGATGTCCGGTGTGCAATACAGGCGAATCGACGAATTTGGCCTGCATATTAACCATGAGGGCAAGGACAAGTTGCTCGAAGTCGACAATGTGATCATCTGTGCTGGGCAATTGCCGCTTCGCGACCTGCAGGAGCCACTCAAGTCAGCCGGCGTCAATGTTCATCTGATTGGCGGGGCGGACGTGGCGGCCGAGCTGGACGCCAAGCGCGCAATTAAACAAGGATCCGAATTGGCGGCGGCCATCTAGCACAACCATGATAGTAAGCACACAGAGGACATATGAGTAAAATTCTGGGCATCTCGGGCAGTCTGCGGCAAAAATCCTACAATTCGGCACTCTTACGGTCTGCCAGAGACCTGTTTCCCGAAGTCATCGTGATTGGCAGTATCCGGGGAATCCCGCTTTATGATGGCGATTTGGAGATCACCGGCGTTCCTCCTGCTGTACTCGAATTGAAGCAGCAACTGATTGACGCTGACGGTCTGCTTCTGGTCAGTCCGGAATACAACAATTCATTGCCGGGGGTAACGAAAAACACGGTCGACTGGCTGTCGAGGCCTTCCCTGGGTGTCAGGAACGTATTCCGTGACAAGCCGGTCGCATTGATCGGCGCCTCGCCGGGCGGATTTGGCACCATCCTGGGCCAAAGCGCCTGGTTGCAGGTTTTTCGTGGCCTGGGAGCGAAGCACTGGTCAGGTGGACGATTGGTGGTTTCCAACGCAACCCGCGTATTCGACGATAATGGCGTCTTGGTTGACCAATCAATCCGACAACGTCTGGAGCAGTTCATCGAGGGATTCATGGCGTTTTGTGAACTATAAATTTTTCACCTGTGATGTTTTCACGAAGGACCGTTTCGGCGGCAACCCGCTGGCCGTCCTGCCGGAGGCTGCCGGACTTTCCAGTCGCCGGATGCAGCAAATTGCCCGTGAGTTCAATTATTCCGAGACGACCTTCGTTTTGCCACCAGAGCAGCAGGACAATACCCGTAAGGTCCGGATATTCACCCCGGCAAGGGAGGTGCCATTTGCCGGGCATCCGAATATCGGAACAGCTTTCGTCCTTGCCAGCAGTGAAGAGTTTGAAGACATAAAAGGCGACATGACCGTCACCTTCGAGGAAGAGGCGGGGCTGGTGGAGGTTACGATTAGCCAAAAGAAAAATGGCAGGCTTTGGTGTGAATTGGCTGCGCCCCAGGGTTTGATTCTGGGCGCTGTCGTGATGCCGGAACTGGCCGCTGCGGCATTGTCCCTCGAAACGGCCGATATCAGCATGAGCATTCATCCACCACGGGTCGCCGGCGTGGGACTGCCTTTCCTGATCGTGGAATTGCACAGTCAGGATGCCTTGGAAAGAGCCCGTTTCAATACGGATGTCATGGAGGAACTCCTCGAGCAGGGTATTTCACCCGATATCCTGCTGTATACACAGGGCCGCGACGGCATCGACATCAGGGCCCGCATGTTCGCGCCCATTGACGGCGTACCCGAAGACCCGGCCACCGGCAGCGCAAACTGCGCTTTGGCCGCGCTCCTGACTCACTGCGATCAGGCCGATATGGGTGAATATAGCTGGCGTATTTCCCAGGGGACGGAAATGGGACGCCCCAGCATCCTCGATGCCAGGACGACAAAACGGGATGGCCTGGTGACCGCGACACTGATCGGTGGAGATTGCGTGATGGTGAGCGAGGGCAGCATCATGGTTGCTTGAGTCTCAGGATGAGTTGGCAGAGCCAGGCAGCGTGAGGCGCAGTACGATAAGCCCTGCCACAGCCGACAATACGGACCCGATCAGGACGCCCATCTTGACGCCTGCAAGCATGTCGAAGTTACCGTGCTCGAAGGCCAGAGTGCCAATAAACAGGCTCATGGTGAACCCGATGCCGCATAAGAGGCCGATCCCGTAGACCTGTCCCCAGGTCGCTCCCGCCGGTAGACTCGCCAGGCGCAGAAGGCGGGCCAGAACAACCATTCCGAAAATACCGATCTGTTTTCCGAAGAAGAGCCCGAGAATGATGCCCATCGGCACGCCATTGGTCAGTTTGTCCAGGCTCATTCCGTGGAAAGACACTCCCGCATTGGCGAAAGCGAAAATCGGCAAGACCGCGAACGCCACCCAGGGATGCAGAGTGTGCTCCAGATGGCGGGCCGGAGAGTGGTCGTCCTGTGCCCTGAGGGGTATGAAGGCCGCAACCACTACGCCCGCCAGCGTGGCGTGTACGCCGGATTTCAGGACACACAGCCAGATGAAAAGAGCGGTCAGCATGTAGGGCGCCAGGCGCATCACTTTCGCCCGGTTCAGTGCGAACAGAACGATAATACCCAACGCGGCCATGCTCAGCGAGAGCAGGCTGAGATCGTAGGTGTAAAAAATAGCTATGATCACAATGGCTGCGATGTCGTCGACAATGGCGATCGTGGTGAGGAATATCTTCAATGAAATCGGGACGCGGGAGCCCAACAGGCCAAGCATGGCCAGGGCGAAAGCGATATCGGTAGCCGTCGGAATGGCCCAGCCGTTTTTCTGGCTGACGGAGTCACCGTTGATGTACCAGAAAATCATTGCTGGCAAGACCAATCCGCCAATGGCGGCCAGGACGGGGAGTATGACCTGGTCGGGTTTTGAAAGCTGACCCTCCACGACCTCACGTTTGAGTTCCAGGCCCACCAGCATAAAAAAGAACACCATCAAGGCGTCGTTGATCCAGAGCAGCAATGGTTTATCGACACCAAGTCCACCGATCGTGATGGTGAGGTGCAGACCCAGGAACCAGTCGTACACTTTTAGGGCGGGGGGTATGTTTGCCAAGATTAACGCAACGATTGTGGCGCCGATCAACAGCATACCGCCGGCTGATTCCAATTTAAGAAAATCACGCATTAAATCAATGACATTTTGGCTTTTATTGATCATATTGCTATTTAGAAACCTGCTACATTTCGGAGTCAATCACGATTTGACGAAAATTTAAACACGAAATATAATTCACCCATGACATTCGGCTCACGAATGTACCGGGGTTAGTCCACGAGGGCATATGATGGGCGATTGGACTTTTTTCAGCAACTACGGTCACGTGCTGGTAAGCCTGGCGCGGAATCGGGAAGTTCGTTTGCGTGATGTGGCGCAGGAAGTCGGCATTACTGAAAGGGCCGTACAGAAAATTGTCCGTGACTTGCAGGAAGCCGGTTTCCTCACGGTGACCAAGCAGGGCAGATGCAATCGCTACCATATCAACAAGCGGAAGTCCCTTCGCCACGGTCTGGAATCGCATTGCACGGTCGGCAAACTCCTGGCGTTGGTTACCAGGCCTACTCAATCTCCGGCAACCTTTGCGCAGGTGGACAAGCCCACGGGACTGACTGAAGATCCTGCGCAAGAACCCGTAGAAGTGGTCGAAGAGCCCGCCAGGAAAAAGAAGACAGCTAAAAAAGAGCCTGGCCCTGTCGATACCCGGCAGCAGGGAAGCCTGTTTTAATCATGAAATGGATGATTTACGGCGCAAATGGCTACACAGGGCGCCTGACGGCTGAAGAAGCTCTTCGTCGCGGCATGCGTCCCATGCTGGCCGGAAGAAATGAAGAAGCAGTAGGCGCCGTCGCCGAAAGCCTGGGATTGGAATACAGGGTTTTTGGTTTGGACAATCCCGATGAAGTACGTCAAGTCATTAAAGGCCTGCGTCTCGTACTGCACTGTGCCGGGCCTTTCTCAGTGACCAGCGAGCCGATGATCCAGGCTTGCCTGCCAGAACATGTCCATTACCTCGATATCACCGGTGAAATTTCAGTGTTTGAATATGCGCATTCTCGAGCCGAAGCGGCCAAGCGTGCCGACGTTGTTCTGATTCCGGGTACCGGATTTGATGTGGTTCCGTCGGATTGTCTCGCCGCCAGCCTGGTCGAGGCGCTGCCGGCCGCAACCCGCCTGCAACTGGCATTCGAGGCCCCTGGTGGGCCCAGCCCCGGTACGGCGAAATCCAGCATCGAAGGCATGGCCAGAGGCGGCTGCATCCGGCGCGATGGAAAAATGACCCGGGTTCCACTTGGCTGGAAAACACGGAAAGTTCCATTTGCCCATGCCGAGCGGGAAACGGTGACGATTCCGTGGGGTGACGTATTTACTGCTTTTATCAGCACCGGTGTGCCCGACATCGAAGTTTATATCTCGGTGCCGCCGTCTTCGATTGCGAACCTTCGGCGCCTGAGATGGATTCAGCCACTGCTGGGCATCAGCTTCGTTCAGTCATTCCTGAAAAACCGCGTGGAGGCCTCTGTCAACGGGCCTTCTGACGAGAAGCGGCAGACAACCCGTTCACAACTCTGGGGTGAAGTAACCAGCGCCGACGGCCGCACGGTTTCAGCGACGATGACCACGCCAAACGGCTACGATTTGACGGTATCGGGCAGCCTGGGAATCGTTGAATACCTGCTTGAGAATGACGTCGAGGGGGGGTACTACACGCCCTCGCTGTTGATGGGATCCGGCTATGCGGCTTCATTGCCAGGGGTCAGCATCAGCATGATTTCCTGACCGTCACCTCACCACGTGTTGTATCGCGCAACAGGGACTTGAAACGGTCGAATTCGGATTTTGCGACTTCGGCCCTGATACGGACTCCGTCGTCCCCAAAAACCTCTTCCAGTTTTTCCGCGTTGCAGGTTCCGATGGCCGCATAGACCTGGCCAGTCCAGCTGAATCCCGCCTGGATCGAACACTCGATTGTAGGCTGGATTTCAACGGCGGAAGCCTTGTCGATACAGCGTGAGGCACTACCTGAATAAGCCCTGACCAGTCCACCCACTCCCAGCTTGATTCCACCGAAGTAACGCGTCACCACAACCATTACATGATCCAGGCCTTTGCCTTCGATCGCTGAGAGAATGGGTTTGCCTGCGGTGCCCGCAGGCTCGCCGTCATCGTTGAAACGATACTGGTAGTCGAGCAGCCAGGCCCAGCAGTTGTGTGTTGCGTTCGGATCAGCAACGGTTTCATAGAACTCCAGCGTGTCAGCGAGGCAGTCCACCCTGGCGGCATGAGCAACAAATCGACTGCGCTTGATCTCCATTTCGATACTTGCCGGAGCGGCGAGGGTTCGCATCGATTAATCTTTGACCAGATCCGGCGGCAGTGGATAGTCCGGGTAAGCTGCGCGGAAAGCGGCAAGTTCCTGGGCAAGTTTTTCGTCCTGTTGGGTTTCCTGCAATAACAGCAAGCGCTCGATCCAGGCTTCCGCCTCGGCGATCGTGTCGGCCCCTTTTTCCAGTTCATCCGAAAAATCGGTCATTTCCCCGGCAGTGGCCGCGACCGCTGCGGAACTCTGCGGTGTTGCGAATTCCTCCAATACGACTTCGGGGGCGGGCGCTAGCGGTTTATCCACCGGTTCCCGTTTTGCGCTGGCAGCCGTTTCTGAAGGCATATCCGCTTTCTTCATTCTGGATTCCAAACGCCCATCGTTTTCCCGGATAAGCTGTCTGCCTTGCTGTTCCTGCCCGGCTCCTCTCCTGGCATCATCCTGGTCGATTTCTTCGTTACTTGCTGCGGGGTCTGCCCTGTCGAGCCTGAAGCCGTCTCCTTCCTTGAGTGCCGGCGCGGGCGCCTCCTGGTCCTGTTGAATCACGATGCTCAGGGCCAGCACCACAACGGTAGCCGTGGCGAACGCCCCCAGCCAGCGAAGCGGTCGCCGTTTGCCCTGAGCCTCTATTTCCCTGCGCGCAGAGTTCAGCACGGCCCGGTCAAGCAACTCCGGCGGCTCTGTCCGTTCCTGCCTGGTCCAGGCCGAGCGGACCTTTTCGAGATCTTGCTCGATTTCCTGTTCCGGCCGTTGATCGTGTGAATCGATAGTCATCTCATGGGTCCGTCTATTGTTCCCTCAACGTTTTCGCCAGCTTAGCGACCGCATAACGCAGCCGGCTCTTGGCCGTTTCGCGGTTCACCCCCGTGACATCCGCAATGGTTTGTAAATCCAGGCCTGCTTCCAGTTTGAGTAAAAGTACGTCTTTCTGTTCGACCGGCAGGCCATTTACCGCCGCGTGCAGACCGGTCTTCAGGGTCGCATCAACGAGTAACTCCTCAGGGCCGGGGTTGCTCGCGGCGATCTCATCCGGCGGCATTTCCGAGACCGGTCTGCTGCGCCTGAAAAAATCCATAACATGGTTGTGCGCAATGCGGTACATCCAGGCCTGGAAGGGCGCGGTAGCCTTGTAGCTTGCGCGCGCCCTGATGATTTTCTCCCAGCTTCCCTGGTACAGATCGTTCGCCGTGGCGTCATCGTGGACCTGGCGCAGAATGTAGCGGTACAGCGGTCCACGGTGCCGGTTGTAGAGAAGCTCGAACGCTTCCATGTTCCCGCCGGCATAGGCTTTCATCAACGCTTCATCACTGCGCTCCCGCATGCCCTGAGATTATCATGGCGTCAAACTGGTTTCCTTTAAAGAAACGCGGATCGCGCCGGAAAAGGGTTAGCTGTATTCTTGCTAACCGTCGCATAATCAACTAGTTTGTTGAAAATATTGGGAAAAAAGGAAGTTGCAGCCATGCTATATCGTCCAATAGTAGTGCTCTTCGTCGGTTTTCTGATTTTTCCTGTCGCCCTGGCCGACCGATGCCCCACGGCGGAGCAAAAAGCGTTGGAGCGACAGAAAACAAGCACGCCGCAGCCAGGGAACGCCAACCGTTTGGCCTATATCGACCCGAAGACCGGCGAACTGGCCACTGGACGCCCACCGGGTGTGCCGGCGTTGCAGACCGATTCCGCGCAACTCCGACAAGCCAGACGGGATGCCGAAGTCATCACCCATCCCGATGGCATGATCAGTGTCGATATCTCCGGTTTGTACCTGTCCATGCTCGAAGCGGAAATTATCGATGGCAAGCTGGTGGTTTGCCACGTGGATCCAGCTGAGGTGAAGCAAAGATGAAAGCGTTCAGGCTGACGTCAAGGACAAACAAAATCCTCGGGCCGGTTCTGATTCTCTGCCTGACGGTTGGCGCCCAGTGTGGCCTGGCCGCCACTTTTGTCGTCAATAACCTGGACAGCGGAACCGGAATCGGGTTTGACGACCCAACCGTCGTGGCCCCAGTCATGGGCAATTCCGGCACGACCCTGGGAGCGCAACGGCTGATTGCCTTTCAGGCCGCTGCCGACGATTGGGGCGCGATACTTAAAAGCGACATTAGCATTGAGATCGATGCATCCATGACTGCGCTGACCTGTGCGCCGGGTGGCGGCGCACTGGGGTTCGCCGGCCCCCAGGGAATGGCTTTGGCCAATTTCACCAACGCGCCTGTGGCCGACACGCTTTTCCCCCAGGCCCTGGCCAACAGCCTGGGTGGCACTGATCTGGACGGCGCCAACGCGGATATTTCCGCACAGTTCAACCGGCTCGTGGACGATGACGACCCCAATTGTCTGACTGGCGTGTCCTGGTCCTACGTTATCGGAGCGGCAGCACCACCGAACACCTTGCCATTCACAGAGACTGTGTTGCACGAACTTAGTCACGGACTAGGCTTTCTAACATTTACGGATCTCACTACGGGCGAACGGGCTGCGGACATGCCTGATCATTACAACCGCCACCTGGTTGACGAGACGCCGGCGCCGACCGGCTGGAACGACCTGGATAATGCCGGCCGGATTGCGGCCGCCATTGACACGGGAGAACTGACCTGGGACGGACCGGAGGTGGATGATGTGGACCAATCGTTCACCACCGGCCTGCATCCAATCAGCGGTCGCACAATCATGTACGCACCCGCCCCTGTGGAAGTTGGTTCCTCGGTCAGTCACTGGGATACCGCCATGGAGCCTGATGAATTGATGGAGCCGCTGGCTACACCGACCAGCAATCGCTTGATGACCAACCACCTGATGCTCGACCTCGGATGGAATGAGTTGGTAAGCATGGTGGTTACCAAGACCGATGGTCTGACTGATATCGATTCCGGATCGGCCACCAGCTACACCGTGACCGTCACGAACAACGGCCCTGGCGACATCTGGGTGACCGATGCATCCGTGGCCGATACGTTTTCTGCCGCTATGCTCAATCCGACCTGGACCTGCGCCGGCTCTGGCGGTGCGACCTGTGGCGCCGCGAACGGTAACGGCGATATCAACACCACGGTCAGTGTTCCACTGGGTGGTGTTGCAACCTTCACGATCGACGCCACCGTGGACCCGGGGTTTACCGGAACACTCAGCAATACGGTGACCTTGACGATGCCGTCCAATATCTTGAACACGGCTTCCAATAGTGCTTCGGACAACACCCTGGTTTCCTCCGCGGATGACATCTTCTCCGACGGTTTTGAAGACTGACCGGCTCGAACGGTCTGGTCAACAATACGCGATAGTCCCGCCCCATAAACGATACTGTTATCAACGGACCCGATCATGGTCTAATGACAACCATAAACCAATCTGAGGAGACCTCTCGATGACACGAATGATCAACGCAGTTATTACCCTATTGGTCCTGGTATCCACTGGCCTGGTTTTCGCACAGGAAGAAGCGGCCGAAGTGGATCCAAAATATACCTGGGACCTGACCGAGATCTATCCTTCAGTCGAGGCCTGGAATGAGGCCCGCGAGGCGGTTCTGGCAAAATTCGAATCCATCGAGGCGCGCCGGGGCACACTGGGAAACAGCGCGGGCGATCTCTATGATGCCCTGGCACTGGTCTCGGACACGTCCAGGGAAGCCGCGCGCGTTTTTACCTATGCAAGTCTCAATGCCGACGAAGATCTGAGGGTGACCGGTACACAGGAGCGGCGGCAGCTGGGCCAGGTCATGTTTGCCCGGTTTAACGAGGCAACGGCCTGGATGCAACCGGAAATACTTCGCGTCGGCGAGGAAACCATCAACGCATTCATGGCGGAAGACGGGCGCCTGCAGCGATTTGCCTTCCAGTTGGAGGACAGCCTGCGCAATGCACCACACACTCTGGGTGACGAAGCCGAGGAAACGCTGGCTTATTTCTCCCAGGCATTCGGGTCACCGAATAATATCTATGGCATGGTGGCCAACTCCGATATTCCCTGGCCGGCCGTGGAGCTCTCCAACGGCGAGAAAGGTGTCATCGATTCCCAGGGGTACAGCCGTTTCAGGAGCAGCGAAAATCGCGCGGACCGCAAACTGGTATTCGATGCCTTCTGGGGAAAATGGCTGGAATACCGCAACAGCGTTGGGGCCATTCTGAGTTCGCACCTGCAAACGCAGGCGGCGCTGGCAAAGGCCCGCAACTATGACTCGGTACTACACCGTGAGCTGTTCCAGGATAACCTGCCGCCCGAGGTTTACCGGACCCTGGTGGCGGAGGTGAACGCCGCGCTGCCGACACTCCATCGCTATTTCAGGCTACGTGCACAAATGCTGGACGTCGATGAAATGCGTTACTACGACATCTATCCGCCCCTGGTCTCGCTCGATAAAGAATTCGACATTGAAACGAGCAAGCGGATCACGCTGGAAGCGATGTCCGTGCTGGGCGATGACTGGGTGGACATGCAGCGGGAAGCAATGGACCAGCGCTGGATGCACGTCTATCCGCAGCGAGGCAAGCGTTCGGGCGCTTACATGCAGCCATCTGCTTATGATGTTCATCCCTACGTGTTATTGAACCACAACGACGACTACGAAGGGCTGTCCACGCTGGCCCATGAATGGGGCCACGCGATGCATTCGCTTTATTCGAAGCAGAGCCAACCCTTCGATACCGCTTTTTATGCCACGTTCATTGCAGAGATTCCGTCGACATCTCTGGAGCTGATCCTCCAGGATTACATGACGAAAAATGCGGCTTCAGACGATGAAAGGCTGTATTACCTCGGTAGCGCGCTTGAAAGTCTGCGCGGAACCTTCTTCAGGCAGACGATGTTCGCTGAGTTCGAGCTCACGCTTTACGAAACAGTCGAGCGCGGTGAAGCACTGTCCGGCGAGCGGATTTCCGAGATGTATGGAGAGATTCTGAAGCGCTATCACGGCCATGACGAGGGCGTCGTCATTATCGACGATTTGTACACGAACGAATGGATGTTTATTCCGCACTTCTACTACAACATGTATGTATTCCAGTATTCCACGTCCCAGACCGCTGGTACCGCCCTGTATCAACGGATCGTCGAGGATGGCGAGCCCGGAGTTGAAAATTATAAAAACCTGTTGCGTGCCGGTGGTTCGGACTATCCGTATACCCTGCTGACCAATGCGGGTGTCGACCTTGCGAAACCAGGCCCCTATCGGGCGGTTGTTGCCAAGATGAATGCTATCATGGATAAGATGGAGGTTATTCTTGCGGGGCGGGCTGGCGACTGAGCGCATAACTGGCAGCGGTAGTCTATAATCAAGGTGTATTAGCACAGTTCGACAGGGATGCAACTGTACGTTTTTTAAAGGATTGTAAGGGGAAGTAGGGGTAATCATGACGAAGTTACTGCTTAATTTAGTGGTAGTTTTTGCCTTTTTGTGCGTCAGTTTTGAATCTGCTGCGCAAAGTGATGTTGCGCTCGCAACGAGAAAGGCAGAACTGAAAACGCTCTCCGTAAATCTCAAAAAACGTGACGAGATCGATCGGAAACAGGCCAAGGAATTCGCCCGTCGCGCGGGCATCCCGGTCAGGCGCGAATTACCCAATGGCAGGGTGCTGGAACTCCAGCGCATTGCGCCTGGTATCGGCCCGGTTTTCTATATCACCAACAACGTGGACGCTGCAGACACCGTGTCCACTGATGAAGTCTGGCCAGGGGGTTCGGCAGGGCTGGATCTCGACGGCAGTGGCATGAACCTGGCGGAATGGGATGGCGGAGCCATCTTCGACGAGCACCCGGACTTCACCGGACGCCTGACCCAGGTCGATGGTGCGACATCGGTAAGCAATCACTCCACCCATGTGGCCGGCACCCTGATTGGAGGCGGTGAGTGGTTTTATGCGGAGTCCCGGGGGATGGCTTATGCAGCGCATCTCGATGCCTACGACTGGAACTCCGACACGGCAGAAATGGCCTCAGCAGCATCGAATAACCTGCTGATTTCCAACCATTCCTACGGCATCGCTGCCGGTTGGCTGTATATCGGTGGCCCGCCTCCGGACACCTGGTGGTGGATTGGTGGCGCGGACCCCTCTGATGTCGAGGATCCAAATTTCGGCTATTACGACAGCGAAACCCAACTGTGGGACCAGATCGCATACGACGCGCCCTATTACCTGATCGTCAAGGCCGCCGGAAACGATCGCACGGATATCGGGCCGGCCCCCGGTGAGTTGTACAGCGTCATCGACCAGAACGGTAATTTCCTGTTTACCTCCACATTGCCGCGAAATGCGGATTGTGCGCCGGCCGGTTATGACTGCCTGCCCAGCGCCAGTGTCGCCAAGAATGTCCTGACCGTGGGGGTCCTCGGTGCAGATGGCTGATTTCAGCAGCTGGGGTCCGACAGACGATGGCCGCATCAAGCCCGATTTAGTGGGCAACGGAATGTTTCTGCTGTCGGCCTGGGGTGATACCCCCTATTATGCGGTGGCGGCAGGCACTTCGATGTCCGCCCCGAATGTCACCGGGTCGCTGCTGCTGCTACAGGAACTTTACAATCCCAGTCCTACCCCCACCGGTTATGCGCCTGACATGATGAAGTTCGACGGTTCGACGGGGTATTACAACATCCTAACACCCACTACTTCAGGTAATAAATTCACCATCCTGATGTCTTTTAAAGTCGATTCGTTCACTGGAACGTCCAAGCTTTATCAGCTTATGTCTATGCTAAGCCCTTCTGGCTATGTGCGTTGCGGGATACAAATTCATTCATCTGACCACGCTAATACAAACAGACGCAGTAAAATACACGTTTACGTTCAAGATGCAACAGGTACATTATTGAGCCGCTTTCAGTCTGTGAGCTTGATGGCAGATGGACAGCGTCATGTAATGATGATCTCCTATGACGGGGATACCGGAACCGCGATCATGAACATTGATGGCGTAGACGAGATTGACACTGGAAATCCCGACTATACTGCGCCAGCAGTTGGTACGTTACCTTCTGGTACATCGTCCGTTTTGTATTTTGGATCAAATCAAATTACAAGCAATTTCACCTCAGGCGAGATCGGATATTTCGGCTACCGCGACGTATACCTGACCAATTGGTCCAACTTCATGGATGCCAATGGTACCCCAAAAGAACTGGACGAAAGCACATGGACGGAATGGGGCGCACAACCCTTGTTCTGGAACGCTGACGGTGACATGGAAGTCAACGCGGGTTCGGCTGGCAATATGACCAAGACCGGATCGGTTACCCCCGTGATCTATTGGCCGCCTTACAGTACCGATAATTTCATGCGCGCGGCAACCCTCAAGGCACTGGCCATTCATACTGCTGACGAGGCGGGCGCTGCGGATGGCCCGGACTACGAATTTGGATGGGGTTTGTTGAACACGAAAGCCGCTGCCGAGGTGATTACGGACGATGGTGGCGGCGCCCACCAGATTATCGAGGGTAACCTTTTAAATGGGGCCGTGGATTCCATTGAAATCACGGTCACCGAGGCGGACGCCATTATTACTGCCACCCTGGCCTGGACCGATCCACCCGGAACGCCGGTCGCCCCGTCGCTGGATCCGCCGGATATCATGCTGGTAAACGACCTGGATTTGCGCGTCAAGAGCGGCCCTTCCACGTACATGCCCTGGGTTTTGAATCCCGCATTTCCCGCCGATGCCGCGGCCACCGGTGACAATTTCCGGGACAACGTGGAGCAGGTGGTGGTCGACGGTGGTGGAACAGGTTCGTATTTCTTCGAAGTCAGCCACAAAGGCACACTGCTCAACACGGACAATCAGCCGTACTCCCTGATCATCAGCGTGGAGCCAGCTCCGCCAGATAGTTCGACACTGTTCGTCGATGAGAATTTTTCCGGTGGCCTGCCGCCAGGCTGGTCCGTGGAAACAGTCTCTGGTATTCCCTGGACCATCAACACGCCGATTCCGGGTGACAGCCGCCTCGACAACCTGACCGGCGGCCAGGGCAATTTTGCGATGGTGGATAACAATTACAGCAACAATACGTTGACCTCGCTCAAATTACCCACATTCGACCTCAGCACGGCAGTTGCGGTCGTTCTTCGTTTCAAGAGTTACTTCATGTTTGACACCTTGGAAAGCGCCAATGTAGACGTTAGTACCGACGGAGGAAACAGCTGGTCCAACGTGTGGAAACTGCAGGGATTCGTTCCAGGCCCAAGCAGTTATGTGCTGGATCTGACAGGTCCAGCTGCCGGACACGCGAACGTTTCGCTGCGGTTTCGTTATGACAGTGAAGGTCAGACTCAGGGTAACCTCTGGCAGGTCGATGATGTGGAGTTGGAGGTTTTTGACAACGGGCCGCCACCCGGTGATCCGCCAGGCCAGGCGACCACCCCGAATCCTGCCGATGGCAGCGCCGGGCTTGGGATCAACGCCACCCTGTCCTGGACCGCCGGGACACTGGTCACTTCCCATGATGTTTATTTCGGCACCAGCAGCACGCTGGCTGCGGGCGACTTACAGGGTAACCAGGCCGGTACCTCTTTCGATCCGGGCACTCTGACCAACGACACCACTTATTACTGGCGCATCGATGAAGTCAACGGTGATGGCACCACAGAGGGCAATACCTGGAGCTTCACTACCGAGGCGGCGCCGCCGGCACAGACCATCAATCTCGTCGGCCTCGGTGGCAGCATGATCCCCGGCTCACGCGGGCGCTGGACAGCCGAGGTGGAGATCAGCGTCGAAAACGAGGGAGACCTCTCGGAACCCGGTGTCACGGTCGAGGGCAACTGGAGCAACGGCGCAACCGGCAGCTCAACCTGTATTACCGGAAGCGGGGGCACATGTTCTGTGACGAAGAATAACCTTAAGAGTCGGGTTGCCAGCGTAACCTTTACCGTCACCAACCTGATCAAGACCGGAATGTCCTATAACCCGGCCGATAATGTGGGTGGCGACAGCATTACCGTCAATCAGAGCGACGTGGACCAGACACCGAGCGCGTCCAATGACAGCTATCAGACCGATATCGACGTACCGGTGAGTGGCAACGTTATCGGAAATGACGACCAGGGTGACGGCCCAGCCAGCATCAACAGCAACACCCTGCCGTCGGATGGAAATTTGAGTCTGGCCAGCAATGGCGCGTTTACCTATACGCCCAACGCTCTTTTCGAGGGTACCGACAGCTTCACCTACAGTATTGTCGACCAGGATGGTGACATAAGTAACACCGCCACGGTGAGCATCACGGTGAGCGGGACGGAACCGCCACCAACCGGTGAACTGTCGGTCAGCACGCGTCCGTTCAAGGTCAAAGGTGTTCAGCACGTCGAAGTGACCTGGCTGAACTTTGCCGGCGCCACAGTCGCAATCAGCCGGGACGGCAATGCGATACAGGGATCGCCAACCGGTAATGATGGTTCTCACGAGGACAATATTGGCGTAAAGGGAGGCGGCAGTTACATCTACGAAGTCTGTGAAACCGGCACAAGCAACTGCGCCAGCGCTTCCGCCACATTCTGATTGACTGCGGCCTTAAATTTACTGTTTCGGTCTATAAGGTGTAACCGAATCGACCGTACAATCCAACTTTCCATCTTTGATCCGGGTGGATACACTGTCGCCTGTGTCTACCTGGGACACACTGTTGATAACGTCACCGGTTTCGAGCGAGGTAAGCACTGCATAACCCCGTCCGATGGTTTCCAGCGGGCTCACCGCGTTGAGCGTTCGGGCAAGATTGCCGAGTTCGTCGCGCTTTCCCTGCACGGCGTTTTTCATCATTCTTTCCAGGGACCAGCCGGCGGCGCTGACCCGTTCCAGAAGTTCTGAGAGTTTTCGATCGGGTTGATGCGCCAGCAGACGCCTAGTCAACGCGTCAAGCCTCAATTCACGTTCACCGAGAAAGCGGCCTATGCCGCGCACGAATAAAGCATTCAGCGACCCAAGCTGTTTTGCCTGTTCGGCCAGCTGCGCGGCAGGATGTCTTTGCTGCAAACGGTGGCTGAGATGATCGAGTTTCTGTATTTCCAATTGTTGGCGATCCCGGACACGCCGATACAACTGTCGTTCTGCCCGCCGGAAAGACTCTTTCAGATTCGCCTGATCTGGTGTCGCAAGTTCGGCAGCCGCCGACGGCGTTGGTGCTCTCAGGTCGGCCGCGAAGTCGCAAATGCTGAAATCGGTTTCGTGCCCGACAGCTGAAACCAGGGGAATGCGGGACGCAAACACCGATCTCGCAACAGCCTCGTCATTGAAGGCCATCAGGTCTTCCAGCGAGCCTCCGCCGCGACCGACGATCAGCGTGTCGGCCCAGCCGTGAAGGTTTGCCGCATCGATGGCGTTGCGGATCTCACGTGGCGCTTCCTCACCCTGGACCAGCACGGGGTAAATGCGTACCCGGGCCACCGGCCAGCGGCGCTCGAGAATATGGAGAAGATCGCGCACGGCGGCGCCCCCCGGCGAGGTAATCAGGCCGATCCTGGCCGGATAAGGCGGTACTGATTTCTTGTGCGCCGGATCGAAAATTCCCTCGGCTTCCAGTTTCCTTTTCAGCTCCTCGAACCGGCGCTGCAACAGGCCTTCGCCAGCGTCCTGCATGCTGTCGATGATGAACTGGTAGTCGCCTCGCGGTTCGTACAGGCTGATCCGGCCCCTGGCCAGGACTTTCATACCGTTTTCCAGCCGGATGCCGAGGCGGCTCGCGGAGGAACGGAACATCGCGCAACGAACCTGTGCCTTGTCGTCCTTGAGTGAAAAGTACAGGTGCCCCGAAGCCGGGCGGGCGAGGTTCGAGATTTCTGCCTCCAGTAAGAGGCGTGGGAACCCCGTTTCCAGGTGTAGCCTGATCTCGCGGTTCAATTCGCTGGGGGTATAGACGTGTTCCGCCGAAGGATCCATGGGGTGATGATAAACTCAGCTGCACATTACGCAAGACACGACCATGAAAAAACAACGTCAGCTCAATGATCGGATTTCAGCCATTCTCCTTATTTTCTTCTTTGTGTTGCTCGTCGCAGCTTGTGAGGACGACAGGCAAAAACCGGATCCAACAGTGACCGAAACACTCAATTTGCCAGTCACGCTCATCAGTAATGCGCGTATTTATACCTTTGACACGGGGCGAACGGTCATCGAGTCCGGCGCGCTGGCGATTTCCGCTGATGGTGAAATTCTGGCCATTGGCGACAGCGAGCCGATGTTGGATGTGTTTGCGGATGCCGATCGTATCGACGTCGGTGGGCGGACAATACTCCCCGGCCTGATCGATTCCCATGGACACCTCTATGGCCTGGCTGTGTCTTTTACACAGGCCAATTTAACCGGCGCGAAAAGCAAGGCGGAAGCGATCAAGCGCCTGCGTGAATTCGAATCCGGGCTGCCGGAAAGTGAGTGGCTGCTCGGCCAGGGCTGGGATCAGAATGACTGGCCCGAACAGGTGTTTCCCGATCGGGCAGACCTCGATGCCGAATTTCCTGACCGTCCGGTCTGGCTAAGGCGAATCGATGGTCATGCCGGGTGGGGTAACAGCCTCGCGCTCGCGCAGGCGGATCGAGACCTGAGCGGGGCCTGGCAACCCGAGGGCGGGTTCATCCATCGTGACAATACAGCCAATCCCACCGGGATTCTTATCGATAAAGCAATGGATATGATCGATCAGGCCGTCCCACCAACGTCGCCTGAGTTGATTGACGCGGCGATGGATTTGGCCACCCAAAAACTGGTAAGCCTCGGTTTGACCGGCGTCCATGATCCCGGGGTCGATCGGTCGGTCGTTGCGCTTTATCAGAAAAAAATCGCCATGGATGCCCTCCCGGTCCGAGTCTACGCGATGGCGGATGGGGTGAATGAAACCCTGGAGTGGCTGTGCGAAAACGGTCCACTGAACGACCCATCCGGCCGTCTGGTGATGCGTTCGGTCAAACTGTACGCAGATGGCGCCCTGGGTAGCCGTGGCGCGGCTTTGCTGAAGCAATACAATGACGATCCCGGAAACGAAGGTCTGCTGTTCGCGGACCAGGATACGGTGGATGCCAACGTCAGTCGCGTTCTGTCCTGTGGGTTACAGGCGGCTGTTCACGCGATTGGTGACGGCGCCAATCGGCAGGTGCTCGATGCTTACGCCATGGCCCAGCCTCACTTTGTGGAAAATCCTGGTCGGCACCGGATCGAGCACGCACAAATTATTGATCCAAGGGACATTGCGCGATTTAAGGAGTTGGGAATTATCGCTGCAATGCAGCCGATCCATGCGACCAGCGACATGTACTGGGCCGGGGAGCGTCTGGGACCGGAGCGGTTGGCAGGCGCTTATGCCTGGGCCAGTCTGCACGAAAGCGGCGCAAAGCTGGCTTTCGGCTCGGATTTTCCGGTCGAGGAGGTCAACCCGATGCTCGGGATTTATGCGGCAGTCACACGGCAGGACCTGAACGGTTGGCCGGAGGACGGCTGGCTTCCTGGTGAGCGTCTCGGCCGGGAGGCGGTGATTCGTGCCTTCACTTTGGATGCGGCCTATGCCGCTTTCATGGAAAACGAGATCGGATCGCTGGAAACCGGCAAACGCGCTGATTTCATTGTGCTTGACAGGGATATCATGCAGGTTCCCGCTGCTGAAATTCCGGAAATCCGTGTGGAACAGACCTGGGTGGATGGTAAGCAGGTTTTCAGCCGTTGAAAACCGCACAAATCCCCCCCGAAAATCGCCAGAAGTTTTGAATAGAATGGCGGGCAGGATATAATCGATCGATTAACTCCAAGACGCCCGGTCCACGCCGGGCGTCGGCGCATTCCGAATACCCGAAAGGGAGGAGGTCGTCCAAAATGAAATTGACCGGTGAAGCCCTTACCTTCGATGACGTCTCGCTCGTGCCGGCCTATTCCGAAGTCCTGCCTGGTGACGTTGATTTGCGTACCCGTCTCACCCGTGAGATCAACATCAATGCCCCGCTGATGTCTGCAGCAATGGACACGGTTACCGAGGCGCGCCTGGCAATCGCCATGGCTCAGGAGGGTGGAATCGGTGTCATTCACAAGAACATGTCCCTGGACCAGCAGGCTGAACAGGTCACCATCGTCAAAAAATATGAAGCCGGAGTGATCAAGGATCCGATCACGGTAAATCCCAATACGACTATTCGAGAAGTCCTGGACCTGACTCATCGCCACAATATTTCCGGCGTACCGGTAGTCGATGGCGATGAACTGGTCGGTATCGTCACCAGTCGCGACATGCGTTTTGAAAAACGGCTCGGCGATCCGGTGCGTAACATCATGACCGGTAAGCAGGACCTGATAACCGTCCCGGAGGACGCCAGTCAGGACAAAGTTCTCGATTTGCTCCACAAGCACCGTATCGAGAAAGTGCTGGTGGTGAATGACGATTTTGAACTGCGTGGACTGGTGACGGTCAAGGACATTCAGAAATCCACCGATTTTCCGAACGCCGCCAAGGATTCCCAGGAACGGCTGCTGGTGGCGGCCGCCGTCGGCGTCGCCGGCGATACGGAAGAACGAGTCGGTGCGCTGGTCGCGGCCAACGTAGATGTCGTGGTGGTCGACACAGCGCATGGTCATACTCTGGGCGTGCTGGAACGCATCAGGTGGGTCAAGCGTAATTTCCCGGGCGTCCAGGTGATTGGCGGAAACGTGACCACTGGAGAAGGTGCGCTGGCGCTGGTAGAAGCCGGTGCAGACGGCGTCAAGGTAGGGCAGGGCCCGGGATCAATTTGCACTACCCGCGTGGTGGCGGGCGTCGGTGTTCCGCAGGTGACCGCCGTTGCCAACGTGTCAGAGGCATTAAGAAACAGCGGTGTCCCTCTTATCGCTGATGGCGGCATTCGGTTTTCCGGTGATTTCGCCAAAGCCGTGGCTGCCGGCGCCTGGACCGTGATGATCGGCGGTCTTTTTGCCGGAACCGAGGAAGCGCCAGGCGAGGTCGAACTGTACCAGGGTCGTTCCTACAAATCCTACCGGGGCATGGGTTCGCTGGGCGCAATGCAGGAAGGATCGAAAGACCGCTATTTCCAGCACGACGTATCGGCTGAAAAGCTGGTTCCCGAGGGAATAGAGGGCCGGGTGCCGTATAAAGGTCCCTTGTCGGGGGTGGTTCACCAGTTATTGGGTGGCCTGCGTTCTTCCATGGGTTATATGGGCTGTGAAACAGTGGAAAAATTCCGCACGGAAGCACATTTCGTCCGCATCACCAATGCGGGCATCCGTGAGAGCCATGCCCATGATGTCCAAATTACGAAAGAAGCGCCAAACTACAAATTGTCATGACCATGGATTGTTCTGACCCCGGTCATTGTTGAAACGCAGCCGAAGCCGAACAATCAAGAGACCATGATGAAAGACATTCACCAGCATCGGATTCTGATTCTTGATTTTGGGTCGCAATACACGCAGTTGATCGCGCGTCGCATACGCGAAATTGGCGTCTATTGTGAAATTTGGCCCTGGGATTCGCAAACCAGCGACATCGCGGAGTTTGGCCCAAGGGGCATCATCCTGACAGGCGGTCCCGAGTCCGTGCATGCAGAAGACGGCCCCGCGGCGCCGCCGGTTGTATATGAACTCAATGTTCCGGTACTGGGTATCTGCTACGGCCTTCACACCATGGCTGCGCAGTTGGGCGGAATCGTCAGGCCATCTACCTTCAAGGAGTTCGGCTACGCCCGGGTCAGCGTAGAGCAGCCCTCCCGCCTGCTGCAGAATATCGAAGACCACATCGATGATGAGGGTAAGCCACAGCTGGATGTCTGGATGAGTCACGGCGACAAGGTCGTCGAACTGCCGGCAGGCTTCGAGGTAATCGCGAGTACGGATTCTGCACCGGTCGCTGCCATGGCGGATGATGGCAGGGGTTTCTACGGCATTCAGTTCCATCCCGAGGTCACGCATACCGCGCAGGGCAAAAGAATACTCGAGCGCTTCGTTCACGACATTTGTGGCTGCGATGAAGCGTGGACGCCAGAAAACATAATCAAGGACAGCATCGAGCGCATCCGCAGTCTGGTTAAAAATGATCACGTCATCCTCGGCTTGTCCGGAGGTGTGGATTCCAGCGTGGTGGCCGCTTTGTTGCACCGTGCGATAGGGGATCAGCTGACCTGCATATTCGTCGACACCGGTATGTTGCGGTTTCATGAACCGGAGCAGGTCATGGCGACTTTCGCCCGCCACATGGGCGTGCACGTAATCAAGGTCGAGGCCCGCGAACGCTTTCTCGCGGCCCTCGAGGGCGTCACGGACCCCGAAGAGAAGCGCAAGGTGATCGGAGGCATGTTTATCGATGTTTTCGAGGAGCAGGCCAAGGCGCTTGGCGATGCCAGGTGGCTGGCCCAGGGCACTATTTACCCGGACGTAATCGAATCCGCCGGCAGCAAGACTGGCAAGGCGCACGTGATCAAGTCCCACCATAACGTCGGCGGTCTGCCAGAATATATGAAGATGAAGCTGGTCGAGCCATTGCGCGAGTTGTTCAAGGACGAAGTCCGAAAGATCGGTATCGAATTAGGTCTGCCGCGGGAAATGGTTTTCCGGCACCCCTTCCCGGGGCCTGGGCTTGGCGTCAGGGTACTGGGTGAGGTGAAAGAAGAATATCTTGATCTGCTTGCCCGCGCGGATCATATTTTTATCGAGGAATTGTTGCAGAACGGCTTGTACGACCGCGTCAGCCAGGCCTTTGCAGTGTTCTTGCCGGTCAAATCCGTGGGCGTTACCGGCGATCAGAGGCGCTATGAGTATGTCGTTGCCCTCAGAGCCGTGGAAACGGTCGATTTCATGACGGCGCGGTGGGCCCACCTTCCGTATGATTTTCTTGAAAAAGTTTCATTAAGAATAGCAAATGAAATCAATGGAGTATCACGTATAGTTTATGATATTTCTGGAAAACCACCCGCCACCATCGAATGGGAATGATCCCTCGTGGCCCGCGAGTTTGATCTCAAGGATTTCGTAAATCATGAAGTGCTGGAAACAGCGCACGATTACGCGGACCGATTTGCGGTAGCCGGCCCTTTTCGTCACGTAGTCATCGATAATTTTCTGAGTGAATCATTCTGTGACGGGATCTGTACACAATTTCCACTGTTCCAGTCGAAGGCGGCTGTCAATGAGGACGGCAGAGTGGGCGGCAAGGCCACCCAGGAGAGCGTGCGTGCGCTGGGGCCAGCCTATGAACAACTGGACGACCTGGTCCAGCACGCTTCGTTCCGCTCCCTGATCGAGCATATCACCGGGATTGAAAGCCTGCAGTACGACCCATACTATTTTGGCGGCGGTACGCATGAGAACCGCCACGGCCAGGACCTGGATCCGCACATTGACTTCAACTATCACCCGATCAGCAAGCAACACCGGCGGCTGAACCTGATCATCTACCTCAATGCGGAATGGGAAGATGCCTGGGGTGGTTCGCTGCAATTGCACAGGGATCCCTACCTCGAGCCGCTGAATGATGAAGTCATCACCATTACGCCATTACGCAACCGTTGTGTGATTTTCGAAACCAATGAGCACTCCTGGCACGGTTTCGAACGAATCGATCTGCCGCCAGATAAAAGGGAATGGTCCCGTAAATCATTCGCTCTTTATTTTTACACCAAGACCAGGCCGGCGTCTGAAACCGGCGGCGAACATTCCACGGTCTATGTTGAGCGGCACTTACCGGGGCGATTTGAGGCGGGGATGACACTGGGCGAAGAAGACTTACTCGAACTCAAGCAGTTATTGGCTCGCCGGGACCAACATCTCCAACGTCTGTACCGGGAGATACAGTCACTTTACGCCAAGCTCAACCGCTCATGGAACCATTCAGCCGTCAGGGCGTTGAGGGCGAGGATTCATGAACTGGAAGCATCGACCTCTTGGAGGGTGACAGCGCCGCTCCGGGCGATCAAACAGCTTCTTGCGCCGCGTGACCGCAAAACGGATAAGCTGGAATGAAACCTAATGATGGGCCCCAGGCTGACCGCGCATGGATGGAGCAGGCTTTGTCTCTGGCGCGGCAGGCCGAGGAAGAAGGGGAAGTGCCTGTTGGGGCCGTTATCGTAAAAGAAGGGCTATTGATCGGTAAGGGCTGGAATCGCAATATCACGCAGGACGATCCCTCGGCACATGCAGAGATCAATGCACTGCGTGATGCCGGGCAGCGTTTGCACAACTACCGCTTGCCGGGATGTGTCTTGTACGTGACGCTGGAGCCCTGCGCCATGTGTGTCGGGGCCATGATCCACGCCCGGATCGACCACGTAATCTTCGGAGCAGCCGACCCCAAGACGGGGGCGCTGGGTGGGGCATTCAGCCTCCCTGACGTAAATACCCATAACCACGTTTTGCAGGTTACCGGTGGAATGCTGGCGGGGGAGGCATCGGATATGCTGCGATCTTTTTTTCGCCGTAGAAGGTAGACAGTGAACCCCGCTATAATTACCGATTCTGTTGAGACTGTGTGTTTATGAAATTCCTGTATTGCCTGGCCTTCGTTTTGCTGCTGCTTATGGCTGAATCTGCATTTGCCTACCTGGACCCCGGCACGGGCAGTATGCTGCTCCAGGTCATCCTGGGTGGCATCGCGGCCGTTGGCGTTGCCCTGAAGCTGTTTTGGCACAAGATTCGTATCGCGGTTGGCTTGAGCAAGAAGCCTGCCGCCGAGGACGAATCCGCCTGAAGTGAATTCCGTTGATTCGTTTGCGGTTGATGCCGGGTCATTCCGCGACAGGGATGGCCGGATCTACCGGATTGATGGCCGCATCATTCGCGGGGTGAGCGCTGCCGCTCTGGCTGATTTTGAAAAACTGACGACTACCGATTTCTACCCACGATTCCGTAAAAATAAGCGGCTCGTAGACAGCAGCATCGTGCCGGCGGAGCAAGTCGCCCTGCCTGAGCCGGAAAAGCGCCAATGGGCCGGTTTCATCGAGCATGAACGGGTGCCCGTCATTTCCTACCCCTATGAATGGACTTTTGGCATGTTGCGCGATGCCGCGGTTTTGCAACTGGATCTGACCGAGGCTGCCATCCTGGAAAATATGACGCTCAAGGACGCAACACCTTATAACGTGCAGTTTGTTCGCGGGCGGCCGGTTTTCATCGATATTCCTTCGTTCGAAACCCTGCCTGCCGGGGCGCCCTGGGCGGGTTATCGTCAGTTCTGCGAAATGTTTCTGTTTCCCCTGATGTTGCAAGCGTATAAGGGTGTCCATTTTCAGCCCATGTTGCGCTCCAGTATCGACGGTGTCGGTATCCAGACGGCTGCGCGCCTGTTCGGTTTCAGGGATCGGTTCCGGCCCGGTGTGCTGACCCACGTGTGGTTGCAGTCGAAACTGGACAGCCGTTATGGAAACACGAAGAAGGATGTCCGGTCCGAACTCAAATCGGCCGGTTTCAACAAGGAATTGATCCTGGCGAATGTGCGCAAGATCAGGAAATTGATTAACAAGCTGGCCTGGGAAGGCGACGGTTCAGAGTGGGGTGGCTACGAAGAATTTCACAATTACAGCGAGAGTGACCACAGCCTGAAAGAGTCCTTTATTAACGACTGCGTTGCCGGCAGCAGCGCCAACATGGTGTGGGACATTGGCTGCAATACAGGCCAGTTCTCGAAAATTGCCGCTCGACATGCCGGCCAGGTCCTGGCCATGGACCTGGATCATTTTGCGGTAGAGCGGCTATACCGAGAAGTGAGCGTAGAGAAAAATAACAACATCCTGACCCTGGTGCAGAATGTTTCAGACCCTTCACCCAGCTGGGGCTGGCGTAATCGAGAGCGGATGGATTTACCAAGCAGGGCAAAACCAGACCTGGTGCTTTGTCTGGCCCTCATTCACCACGTAGTGATTACAGCTAACGTGCCGCTGGCTGAATTTATCGGCTGGCTTGCCGACCTTTCGGACCAGCTCGTGATCGAATATGTCGCGCGGTCGGATGACAAGGTCAAAACCCTGTTGCGCAACAAGGAAGACAAGTATTCGGATTACAGCAGGGAATGTCTGGAACGGGAACTGGGCCGGCACTATACGATCCACCGGCATTTGCCTTTGGAATCCGGTAATCGCCATCTTTACTGGTGCGGTCAAGAAGCCGGAATGTCCTAATCGATATCGGTCACCTTGATGGACTCGACAAGGGCTGATCCTGCCCAGCTGTCGGTATCCGGTGGATGATAGACATTTCTGAATACGATGGAGACAAAATTCCTGCCGACCAATTGAACATCGGCGGGCAGTGGTATAGAGAATATCTGCCAGTGCTTATCCGGATCATGGTTCAGCGGCGGGCTTTGCCAGGGGGAACCACCGTTGACCTCAGCAGTGAACGACTGTCCAGGCATCCACTCGGGAATATGCATTTTCAGGTCCAGTGTTCTTTCCCGGGCCGGCCCCGGTAAACCGATGACAAATGCCAGCTGCCGGCCGATGACCCAGGAAGACTTGTCGTTTCCCGGTGATTTCCGCAGATGTGCGCCCATGACATAGCCCTTGGCGTTGGGGCGATTGACCGGGTCGAATACCGTGGGAGTCTTGCCGAAATCCTCTATTTTGGTGACTTTCCATTGACTGCCCTCGTTGGCGGGTTGACCCACGTTGTATTCAACGTAAGGGATGGGATTGCCCGTCCAGAAATCAGCCATCGAATAGCGTCTGAAAAAACGGTCCCTCTGCAGGTCATCCGGAATTTCGAACGCCGACGGGGCCGGGCTTTCAACCTCGACCAGGGCCAGCGCAGTCGGGGCTACATCGAGTAATCGCGCCCGGGCGTTACTGAACTGCAATGGTTCCCGGTTGTTCAGGCGCTTGGCTAAAAGCGCCGGCCGACCCGAACCCATCAGGTTTTTGATCAGCCCCGCATTCAGAGGCGGAGAAGCAAGGTCAGCGGGTGGAATATTGACTCCGTGATCACCGGAAATGAGGATGGCTGTCTGATCATAAATACCAGCTTCTTTCAGGCGGTCCAGCAGGCCAGCGACACCGATCAGAATACAATAAGTCTGCGCCAGGTAATGTTCCCTATCTTCGCCTACGTCAGGCAGAAGGGTGCAGGCGGCATCCCACTTTGCGGGTATGTGCGTGCCGACGTAGTGGTACCACTTGTACACCGGGCGATCATTGATGACGTGCAGGTTTTCTGTCCATTCCCTGATCACCGGATCAGGCCAGGGTGAGGATCCGTCCAGCGTCGTATCCGCGAAAAACCAGTGACCCTGGTTGTAGATTTTTTCTTTCAGAAACATGGGGGTGAGACGGAAAAGTGCGAGATCCAGGATTAGCCGCACCGAATAAAATGCGTGTTCGCCACGATGCCGGAAATAGCCTCTGGATTTCATGTCATTGAATGGCCGTACATGACAGGAAACGGCATCTTCAATGCAAATGAAGCCGGAAATCGGGACGTAATCCACCTGGTAACCCCGGGCCGCCAGTTCATTCTGGTAGGAATTGGCCTGGATATCAGGTGTAACCCGTTCGTAACTGAATCCTTTGTCCAGTTCGAAAGGTTTCCCGGTCAGTATCGTATACAGCGCCGGCGCTGTTCCATGGTGCATCCCGACGTGATCTGTAAACAGCGTAAAGCCTTCGAATTTCGTTGCCAGTTCAGGATGCTCTTCGAATACCTGCTTTACCACGTCGCTCTGGAAGCCATCCGGTAACAGGTGAATCAGGTTGCGGACGCTGGAAAACGCAAAAACCGAATCGTCGATTTCGCTGACCGATGCTGTGGCCGATCTTTCATCTGCCGGCTGGAGGATGACGGGGGATAACAACATGATGAAGGACAGAACCGGCAAGGCCGGAAGCCATGTGGGCAGGCGGGGCAAGCGGGCCAGCAGCCAAAGCAATAAAGGAAAAGCGGCCAGCCAACCCAGCCATTCGACCCAGAACATCCAGCCGTAAGCCCTGAAGTCAACACGCTCGCCATTGAAAGCGCCGTAATAGAACAGGTCATGAATCACATTGCCCTGGATCGCGAGCATTATGGCTGCCGACAGCAAGAAACGCGTTGCCCACTTGTCAATGCGCTGGCCACCCAGACTGAAAGCTTTACGGCTGATCAGAGTCATCGCAATGCAAGCGAAGCCGGCGCCGCCGGCGAGGACCGCGATTGAGAAGACAATGTCTTCCCGGTTGTGGAAAGCAATGAACAACGGTGTAGCGAACAGCAAACCGAACCAGAACGAAAAATGGCTGAAGAGTGCAGCCAGGGACGAATCCTCATGCTGGTGGTTATGTGATTTCATCATCAGTAGCGGAAATCCATCCAGGCTCCAATATTGATTCCTGGCGCATCTATGCCGGAGCCGTGTTCCCGAAAGTTCTTGTCGCCCAGATTTTGCAGCCGCAAGCCGATAGCGGTCCGTGGCGTGGCTTGCCAGCTGACCAACAGGTTAATCGTACCCCA
>CAMYKC010000045.1:0-1568 GCA_947258865.1 uncultured Lysobacterales bacterium | reverse complement strand
CGTCGCGTGGGCTGAGCCGGTCCTGGCGGCTGGCGAAATCCAGGTAGGGTTCCAGGCGCAGGCGCTCTTTGGGTTTATAGACCATTCCCAGTCTTCCGTTTAGCGGAGGAATCCGGTCGGCAGGCACGGTCTCAGCTCCCGGGTCGCTCTCTTTGCCGCGGGTATAGTTAATGACCGCGTAGTATTCGATGTCGCCTTTCCCAAGATATCGAATTCCGCTTTCAATACCATAAAGCTTGGCCTCGTTGAGGTTATCGCTCTGAACCACGAGTCGGCCTTGCGGTGTCACTTCCCCTGTGAACCGCGAACTTATCTTGTCCTGGTAATCGGAGTACCAGGCAAAAAATTCTGCCTGCCAATGTCTTGTTGAGACTTTGATCCCGAGGTCATAACTCCAGACCGATTCGGGTTGCAATCCGGGATTCGGCACATTAAAGCGATTGCCGGGCCGTGATCCCAGCGTACCCAGGTCAAAGATATTGGGCGGCCTGAATCCACGCCCCACGTTTCCAGCCAGCCTGATCCCCGGCCGAAGTTCGTATCCAATGTGAACGTCGCCAGTCAGGTCAGACGGGGTGAGCCGAACAGCCTCTGATTCAGCCGAGGCGGGAAGCGAGATTTCAAAGCTGCTGTAACGCAGGCCGGCGTCCAGTGTCAGCCGCTCCCATTGCCAGCGGTTGGAGGCATACGCAGCTATGCTGTCCATATCGGACCCGTCGGGAAAGCGCCCGCGGACTTGCTGGTCTTCACCTGTGTACGTGTCGGTGCGGCTTCTGCTGCTTGAGATTCCGTCCATGTAGTACTCGAATCCCCAGACCAGTTCGCGGTCGGAATCGCCGCTCTTGCCCCAGGGCGAGTTGAACTGCAGGGTCAGTCCGTCCAGCTCGCTCTCATTGAACTCACGCGTGACTTCGGAATCGCCAAAATCCTGGGTAAGGCGATCATCCGTGATGATCTGGCGCGCCAGGTGTCCCTCGAAATGGCTGAACCAGCGCGAATCACCATCGAGCCGGTAACGCGCATGCAGGAAGCTGCGCCGGTTGGGCATGAACTCGTATTGCTCTGAGCTGGGATTATCCTGGCCGAATCCGGTGACCAGCTCATCGACACGGGGTGTCGACGGTTGCTCGAGGATTTGGGCGGAAAGCATGAATTCAGACCGGTTTGTGAGGCTCCGACGCCATTTGAAGTCAGCGGCCCGGACTCGATAGGCACTCGGCTCGATTGAATTTCCGCCGCCAACTTTTCTGTCGCCGTGGTCCTGGTAGGTCACGCCGCCGGACAGGGCATTGCCCTCCTGTCCGGCTGCTGCCTGTACCCTTCCAACCAGGCTGGAATCAACGCTGTTGAAGCTGCCGTAGAAACGGCCGTTCACTGTCCATTCCTGTCCACTGAAGTCAGGTTCATTGGTCAGAATCTGCACGACGCCGCCCATGGCGTCCGCACCATATAGAGAGGGCGCGGCGCCACGGACAACTTCGGTCCGTTCCGTGGCGTAGGCATCAACAAGGCCCAGGTACTGATTGGGTGCGTTCCGAAAAAAAGCGTTGTTCAGCCGCATGCCGTCC
>CAMYKC010000044.1 GCA_947258865.1 uncultured Lysobacterales bacterium | reverse complement strand
TTCAAAACAACGCACAACGTGCGCTATCGCGTCGGTCTCCCGGATGTGCGCCAGGAACTTGTTGCCCAGCCCCTCGCCTTTCGACGCACCAGCGACCAATCCGGCGATATCCACGAATTCCATGGTCGTGGGGATGACCTTCTCCGGCTTCTCGATGGCAGCGAGCGAGGCGAGGCGTGGGTCGGGCACCTCGACAACGCCGACATTGGGATCGATCGTGCAGAAAGGATAATTTTCCGCCGCTATTTCCGCCCGCGTGAGCGAATTGAACAGGGTTGATTTACCGACGTTGGGAAGACCAACTATGCCGCATTTAAAGCCCATTTTTTTGTTCCGTGTGTAACTCTTTCATCGCACCAGGAATATCATCACTCAGTACGCGCGGCAGGATATCGAGCGCGGCAGATATGGAATCAAGAATCAGCTGTTCCTGAGTGGCAGTGGCCCGGCTGAGCACATAAGGCGTCACTGCCTCTTTCATACCCGGATGCCCGATACCGATCCGCAACCTGAGAAAATCGTGATCTGTCGTATGGCGAAAGATATCCCGCAGCCCATTGTGCCCCCCATGGCCGCCACCCTGCTTCAGCCTGGTTACACCGGGTGGCAGATCCAATTCGTCGTAAGCAACGAGTAGCTGGTCTGTTTCTGCCTTGTAATAATCCATCACGGCACGCACGGACTGGCCACTGTGGTTCATGAATGTGACTGGTTTGACCAGGATGCAGTCGCGGCCATATAAGGCGACGCGTGCGGTCTCGGCGTGCAGTTTAGATTGCTTGCGGAACGGTACGCTGGCGGCCTGCGCCAGCCTGTTCAAAAACCAAAACCCGGCGTTGTGCCGGGTTTCAGCATACTTGGCGCCCGGATTTCCGAGCCCGCAGATGACAAAGAGCTTACTCATGGCTTGGCAGCGGAATGGCCTGACGGCCCCCAAAGCAGAACGGCTTAGTCGCCCTCTTCCTCGGGTTCTTCTTCTGCCTCTTCGCCCTCCGGAACTTCCTCGCCTTCAACAACCTCACCGAGTTCGTCAGCCAGTGCCGCTTCAGCTTCGGCCGCGGCCGCCGCACCAGTACCCTGGCTTTCTTTCACGTGCACGGCATTGGCAACGGGTGAATCCTGCTCTTCACCTCCTATCGCCAGCGCGGGAATTTCGACACCCTCGGGCAATATGATTTCTGAAAGCATCACGACATCACCAGCCTCCATGGATGAAAGATCGACAGACAGAAACTCCGGCAGGTTTTTGGGAAGCGCTGAAATTTCGACTTCCGTCATCTGGTGCTGAATGACAACACCTGAAGCCTTACCCGCTGGTGATTCCTCTTCACCAATGAAATGGACCGGGACAGAAATCCTGATGCTTTCCTTCGCGGAAATCCGCATGAAATCGATGTGCATAATGACCGGCTTGAAAGGGTGCCGGTGCATATCCCTGACGACAGCCTGCTGCTTCTTGTCCTTACCGACCTTGATTTCGAGAATACTCGCGTAAAACGCCTCATTCTCCGAAGCATGCAAGAGCTCTCCCTGGTCGAGAGTCAGCGCGACCGGGGCACGGCGCCCTCCGTAAATGACCGCGGGAACTTTTCCTTCGCGACGCAGGCGGCGGCTCGCACCTTTCCCCACAATTTGGATCAGGTGTATAGGTCGCCGTGCAGTTTGTGTTGATGACGACATTGCCATCATCAGGCCCGCTGCCGCCCACCAGGCTGCAGGTGAGTGGGTCTCCATTTTATCGAGCCTTCATCTGCCGGGAACAGATGAAGAGCGCACAGGGATGTCTCGAGCATGTCCTGTGAACAGGCGCCTTTTGCTCCGGTTTACCAAATCTGCGAAGCGCTGTCCGATTCGAGCAGCGCCGAAGCGGAACCATCAAACAGCGGAGGAAAACTGCAACCGCTCCGCCTGCTGAAAGGGGTCAGAGTAAGGGATTTACTCTGACCCCGGCCGGTTTAAAATCCAGCCATATCAGTCGACGTACATGGAGCTTACAGACTCGCCGTGCGCCATCCGGCGAATGGTCTCTGCCAGCATCTGGGCAACGGAAAGCTGCCTGATTTTCCCGCAGGCATGGGCGGCTTCACTCAGGGGAATGGTGTCCGTGACTACGAGTTCATCCATCTCCGAGTTTATGATGTTGTCGACCGCCGGTCCGGAAAGTACGGGGTGCACACAGTAAGCAACCACTCGGGTTGCGCCTTGACCTTTGAGGGCGCCCGCCGCGGAGCAAAGCGTTCCGGCCGTATCGACCATGTCATCAACCAGCACGCAGCACTTACCTTCCACTTCGCCAATGATGTTCATGACGGTGGCAACATTGGCCCGCGGTCGGCGTTTGTCGATAATGGCCAGGTCAGCGTCCAGGCGTTTGGCGATCGCTCGAGCCCGGACCACTCCCCCTACATCAGGAGACACGACAACGATCTCGTGCTTGGATTGCTGTTGCCATATGTCAGCCAGCGTGATCGGCGAGGCATAAACATTATCGACGGGGATGTCGAAAAATCCCTGGATCTGATCGGAATGCAGGTCCACGGTCACCACACGGTCGGTACCGACCACCGAAATCATCATGGCAGCGACTTTGGAGGTAATCGGCACCCGGGCTGAACGCGGCCGGCGGTCCTGCCTGGCGTATCCGAAATAGGGGATGACAGCCGTAACACGGGAAGCTGATGCTCGCTTCAGAGCGTCGATCATGACCAGCAGTTCCATGAAATTGTCGGCAGTGGGCGCACAGGTTGGCTGGATGACATAGACGTCGCGGCCCCGAACGTTCTCCATGACCTCGACCATGACTTCGCCATCGCTGAACCGGCCAACAACCGCTTTACCAACCGGTACATTGAGTTCGTGAGCTATACTGCTTGCCAACCTCAAATTGGCATTACCCGAGAAAACCATCAGTGATGCTATTGACACCCTTCAACCTCGTAACGTTTTGGCCCCACCCGGTCGATTGAGTGGCTGGGACGGCAGGACTCGAACCTGCGCATGCGGGGATCAAAACCCCGTGCCTTAACCATCTTGGCGACGTCCCAGCAAAATGAAATCACTTACCGTCAAAGTCCAGTTTTTCGTGGAGGGGCGATCTATCCACCCCGGTGACAGCGCGGACATTATATAAATTTTTGATTTGCCGTGCCGTGCTCTTTGCATGCTGTTCGTCATTCATTGGAATAAAAATTCCGCTGCCGGTGCCTGTCATCATCGGCTGGCCCCATTTACCGAGGTTTTCAAGTATCCCCGCCATGGCCGGATACCGCTTCCTGACAACAGCTTCGCAGTCGTTTCTGCCACGGCCGCTCAGTGCGTCCTTCAGGCTGATGGACTCGGAGTCCCTGCGCAGTTCAGGATCTGAAAATACATCTTTCGTCGATATGGCGATCGCCGGAAAGACCAGCACGTAATGGCGTTTACCCAGGCTGACTGGCTCAAGAACGTCTCCGGTACCTTCAGCCATCGCACTGTTCCCGCGCACAAATACCGGGACATCGGCGCCAAGCCGGGTAGCGAGTCGGGCCAGTTCACCTGTGCCGAGGCCGCATCCCCACAGCCGGTTCAACACGAGCAAAACCGTGGCGGCATTTGAACTGCCCCCGCCCATACCCGATCCCATAGGAATCCGTTTGACCACGCCAATATCCGCCCCCTGGCGACAAGCCGTTTCCGCCTGCAGCAAACGGGCTGCGCGGATTGCCAGATCTTCCTGTTCGGGGACCGCGTAATCGTCGCGCGTTCGCCTGATCGACCCACGGCCCGTTGTCTTAACGAGGATTTCGTCCCCCCAGTCGAGTATCTGGAAAAGAGTCTGGATGTTGTGGAACCCGTCCTTCCTCCGTCCGGTGACGTGAAGAAAGAGATTCAGCTTGGCCGGGGCTGGCCAGCTTGTGCCGGCCTGCTTACTCATCCGATTGGATGTTTTGGCTGAAGTTCCACTCCCGGATGACCAGTTTTAGCGTCTTATTCAGCTGCCGGGCGGTCATCTTGATGGGCAGTTGCATGCTGCGAACTTCGCGGTAACGGTCAAATTTGACACGCCATTCGCGCTGCTGCAATTCACTCAACCTGCCCTGTTCGTCCAGCACGCTTTGCCCGGCATCTCCGGGCGCAGCGAGTCCACGCACCCACCATGACAACGACTGGACCGGAACCTCCCAGCCCAGCTCTCTGCGTACCAATTCTTCGATGGTATCGGCTCGGTGCAGGCGGCCGTCAGCAAGCTCCAGCACGGCACTATCCGCATCGGCTTGCAGGCGCCAGGCTCCCCTGCCAAGTGCGCCGTGAAAATCCATCTGGTCGAACTCTTCGGATTTCTTCCAAATGAAGTGACCACTGCCCCCATCTTTTTCGTTACTCACCGCCAGGCGCCCTTCCAGTGTCCACGATTCCAGTTTACCGAGCGTGCGGGCTCGATCCTCGTACAGACGGTACCTCGCGGACTGCTCTGCATCCGTCGGCTGCACCGCGCTGCAGGCTGAGAGTGCCGCAGCGGCAAAGGCAAGCAACAGCGCCGCAAAATCAGATCGACACTTCAAAATTCGACTTCCAGCCGCTCCAGGGTTTCGAGCAGCACGGCATTCTGATTATCGATCGCCTGGCCTTCCCGCCAGATTCTCAATGCCCCATCCTTATCGCCGTTTACCCACAGCACCTCCCCCAGGTGAGCGGCAATTTCCGGATTCTTGTCCAGGTTCCAGGCTCTTTCGAGAAACTTGATGGATTCATCGAATCGTCCGAGGCGAAAAGCAATCCAGCCCATGCTGTCGATGATGGATGCTTCATGCGGCTGAAGTATGTATGCCTGGCGTATCAGCGCTTCCGCTTCTTCATACCGCTCGGTCTGGTCAGCGAGTGTATAGCCCAGGGCGTTGAGGGCAGACGCGTTTTCCGGTTGAACCGCGAGAATGGCGCGCAGGTCCTTCTCGGCTATGTCAACCCAGCCGAGTTCCGCCGCCAGCAGTGAATGAGTATAAAGAATCGGAATAGAGCCCGGCAGTTGCCTGGTTGCGATATCCAGCACGCGAAAAGCCTTGTCCAGCTCGCCTGCCTCGCGCAGAATTCTCGCCTCGGCCAGCCAGCTCTCTTCAATAGCCAACTCATTGGACTGCAGCCGCAGTTGCGCCAATTCTCGCCTGGCGCCATCGAGATCGCCTTCCTGTGCCATCAATTCAGCCCGGCGTATAACTCCAGCCAAAGCCAATTCGCCGGACTTGATCTGTCCGTAGAACTCAATCGCCCGGTCTGTCCAGCCAAGCGCCTCCGCTGCTTGTGCCTGGTAAAAAGCCTTTTCATCCGGATCACTGAAATCAGAATCTGTAAATTCGGCGAACAGTGCCTCTGCGGCATCACGGTTCTGCGCGGCGAGTTCAAACAGTATGCGAGAGAGCATGACATCGGGGGACTGCGGCATGTCCCGCATGACTTTTCTGGCCGCATCCGGATCGCCGCCCCGGGCGAGTAAATCAGAATAAGCCAAGGCCAGATCATGGTCCTCGGGGTCGAGCAACCAGGCCCTTCGAATGTATTCGGTCCCGGCTTCCAGGAATTTCAGGTTGAGCGCGATCCTGGCAGCCCAGGTCAGGAACTCGGTCCGTTCAGGATTGTGCTCCACGGCTTGCTTGGCCAATTCGTATGCTTTTTCGAGCTCCCTGGACTGCACGGCCAACTGGCTGCGCGCGTAGAGCACATCGCCGGCGTTGGCATTTTCCCGTTGGAGCAGCAATTGCTGCAGCACGGAATCGGCTTGCTTGGGGTCACCTGACTGGGCCAGCAAGGTCGAGACCAGGAGCCAGCCTTCAGTGGAGTCATTCATCAAATCCAGGATTTGCATGATCTGGTATTCGGCACCCAGATAATCACCAAGCTTCAGCATCGCCGCTGCTGCGGATTCGTGCGCATCGACATTGCCGGAATCCAGCAAAGCCCATCGATCAGCCGCCATCGCCGCCTGTTGCCAGGCTTCGGCGGCAAATGCGACACGGGTGGCGCGGCGGGCTACCTGCGGGTCGTTCGATACCATGGCTGCCTGGAGGTACTCCTCCACCGCACCGGGCAGGTCTCCTTCAGAGCCGAGAATCTCTGCAGCAAAAACCCGGTACATGACTTCCTCTTCGGTGGGAACGCGAACCACATCCGGCTCAGGCTGAGCCTTTGGGGAATCCGTTGACGCTGTAACGCCCGAACCTCCCCTCCCTGGCCCACTTGCCGCACAGGCGGTCAGCAATAGGGATATCCAGCAACAGAAGGCTATCTGCCGGATGGGTGCGTGAATCCTGTTTTGCCGAGTGATTTTCATGGGGGCAAAGGATACGCGCTTGCCGCGAATGAACCAATCCCGGGATCAATAATATTTCGTTGTAACCCCGCGAGCGCTTTTAGTGATTAATTGAGGTCACCGCTTGATAAACAGGTGGTTCACCCGCAGAATCAGCGCGCAGCTTTATAATTTGACCCATGCCTCTCTTAACAATTGGAATCAGTCACAACACCGCCCCTATTGAAATCAGGGAAAAGGTGGCCATTTCGCGGGCGGAATACGCCGCGCGCGTGAATGATCTGTGCGCTTTGCCTGGAATAGAAGAGGCCGTCATCGTGGGCACCTGTAACCGCACCGAAATCTATTGCCTTTCGTCAAAAACCGGCAAACAGACCCTGGTCGAATGGATCCATCGCTCCAATGAGATTCCCCAGGGCCAACTGGATGATCATATCTATACCCACGAGGGCGAAGAAGCAGCCCGGCATCTTATCCGCGTTGCCAGCGGACTGGATTCGCTGGTGCTCGGCGAAACGCAGATTCTGGGACAATTGAAGGAAGCCTGGCAGCAGGCCCATGACGCCGGCAGTCTTGGAAAGGTTTTGGACCGGCTTTTCCAGCATACATTTGCGGCGGCCAAGACCATCAGGACCAATTCGGGAATCAGCGAACATCCGGTCTCGGTTGCCTATACGGCCGTCGTGCTGGCACGCCAGATTTTTGGAAACCTCAGTTCTCAAACCGTCGTACTGGTAGGCGCGGGTGAAATGGTTCAACTGTGCGGCCGCTACCTGCGCGACCACGATATCGCCAATCTCCTGATTCTCAACCGCAGCCGCCAAAAAGCGGAGGAGTTGGCACAGGACCTCAATGCCACTGCAATGACCCTGGACAAGCTGGACGAGGCTTTGCCAAAGGCGGATATCCTGATCAGCTCGACCGCCAGCCTATTGCCTGTCATTACCGTCAAGGATATCAAGGCCGCGCTTCGCAAGCGCCGGCACCGCCCCATGTTCCTGGTCGATATCGCCGTTCCCCGGGATATCGATCCGGCCATTTCAAAGCTCAAAGATGTCTATCTTTACACGATTGATGACTTGCAGCAGGTTGTCGATGAAAACATGGAGCAACGGCATAAAGCCGCGAATTCTGCAAGCGCGGACGTGGATGAGTCTGTTGCGGGGTTCATGCGCTGGCTTTACGGCATACGCGCTGCCCGGACACTGAAACGAATCCGCCAGCATTCACATGAATTCGAGAAGGACCTGACCGAACGCGCCCTGCGGAAACTGAGTGCGGGACAGGAACCCGGGCAAGTGCTGAAACAACTGGCCAACACACTGACCAACAAGATATTGCATCTCCCGAGTAAACGCCTGCGCGAGGCAGCAGAGGGCCAGGATTACGAGGTGCTCAAAGCCGCGGACCGGATATTCAAAACAGAAGACAAGGAAGAGGAACAGTGAAGGAGTCGATCCACGACCGGTTGATGCAGGTTGAAGCACGCTACGAAGAAATTGGCCTGCTGTTATCGGAACCTGAAGTATTTTCAGATCAAAACCGCTTTCGCGAACTATCCAGGGAATACGCCCAGCTGGAGGCGCTTGTGACGTCATGGCGCCAGTGGCAGCAGGCCCGTTCCGCAATCGAAGAGGCTCGCCAGATGCTGGCCGAAGCAGACCCTGAATTGAGAGCAATGGCGGAAGAGGAACTCCAAAACGGTAATCACCGCTGCGAATCGCTGGAGCGCGACATTCGCCTGCTTCTGTTACCCAAAGACCCGCATGATGACAACAACATTTTCCTCGAGGTCCGCGCCGGAACCGGCGGAGACGAAGCCGCCATTTTTGCCGGCGACCTGTTCAGAATGTATCAGAAATATGCAGAAAACCGTGGCTGGTCCATCGAAGTGCTGAATCACAGCGAAGGCGAACACGGCGGTTTCAAGGAAATCATCGTGCGCGTGGCCGGACAAGGCGCCTATTCACGATTTAAATTCGAATCCGGTACGCACCGGGTGCAGAGGGTCCCGGAAACGGAATCACAGGGCCGGATTCATACCTCGGCCTGCACCGTCGCCATATTGCCCGAAGCGCAGGACGTCGAAGTGGCTGAAATTAACCCTGCGGACTTGAGAATCGATACTTTTCGGGCATCCGGCGCAGGTGGGCAGCATGTGAATAAAACGGACTCCGCAATCCGTCTCACTCACATCCCGAGTGGTATCGTGGTCGAGTGTCAGGACGAACGCTCACAACACAAGAACAAGGCAAGGGCCATGTCTTTGCTGCAAGCGCGCCTTCTGGAACAGGAACAAGCACGCCAGGAATCCGAGATCGCTGAATCCCGCCGCCTGCAAGTGGGAAGCGGAGACCGCTCGCAACGCATCCGTACCTATAACTTTCCGCAAGGCCGGGTCACGGACCACCGAATCAATCTCACCCTTTACAAGCTGGACGAAGTGCTGGGCGGAAATCTCGACATGGTCGTGGACCCCTTATTGCAGGAGCACCAGGCGGAACTGCTCGCCGAAGTCGGGGCTTAAGCCTTAGCCGGGCGACTGCGATACAGACACCAGGCCGCGGCAAGATTCAGGGGCACAAAAGCAGCAAGAACATCGAGATTGTATTGGCGGGGCGGCAGAGCGACTTGCACAAGCGCTAAAAGGGACAGACCGACAATGAGCAAAGCGGCCGACTTGGCTCCGCTTCTCCAGAACACCAGCAATAGCCACAAGGGGTTCAGAACCATCAGATTCACGTTCAAGCGCGCAACCGCATGGTCGGTACCCAACCAGAAAAACAAGAGCGCCAGTCCGCAAAAACCTGAGAGGAGCAACCACGCGCGCGCCATGAGTAATGGGGAACCCACGAGCCCGAGCAACCAGGCAGCGAAAACGACAGCCAGGGAAGCGAGCAGATAGAGTGGCCACCAGTCGCCCGGCTGTCCCGGAGGCGGATCGAGGGTGGATTCAAAAAGCGTTACGTCCTCCACGACCAGCGGGTGGGCCCGACCCTCTCGCATGAGCTCTGTTTCAGCCACGAAAGCCGCCAGTTTTTCAGGGATAAACATTTCATCCCAACGGCTGCCGACCTCGTCCACTGGGGAGGCAAGGCCGATCTCGAGCCCGAGATAAAGCCAGAAATCCCCGTATGTCAGCCTCCTGGTGTGGTCACGCCAGGTCTGGGCGGCGGGCACGGATTGAAATTCGGTGCTCAGAGCGCCGCCCAGCGCCATGTCGATGGCATCACGCACCCGTGTTGAACAGTTGTTCAGGTAGTAATCGTAAAGATAGTCGCGGTTCTCCGGTTTAACCTCGTCAAGCAGATACGCGACCAGGCGTGATTTCTGCTCAGGCGCAAGATCCAGCCGCTGGGCGCGAATACTGCGGTTTTCATTGATGTACGCGGCAAATTCTTCACGTGCGGGCCGCGCGTGATCCAGGCCCAGGCCAGGATCCCGGATCCAAATCGCGTTGTGACCAAATCGCTGCCAGTAAATCTCGCCCGGGCCGTAGGTGACCAGCCAGATTTCCGTATCTCCGTTATCGAAGAATTCGGCGGCAAATGCAGGGAGCGTGGTGACCAGGATCAGCAGTAACGCCGCCAGACGAAGCAACCGTCGCCGGGAGAATTCTCGGCTAAGGCTCAAGGATATTCATTTCCAGCGTAATGATGCGCCGGCTGTCCGCCTTGATGACCCGAAACTCGAATTTGTCGGCCAGCGTGACCACGTCGTTATACTCCGGCACACGGCCAAACTCCGCCAGCAGCAAGCCTCCAACCGTGCCATAGTCGTCATCGCTGAGGTCACTGTCGAACATTTCATTCAACTCGTCGATTGGCGTGAGCGCCTGAACCTGGTATCGATTACCACCCAGCTGCACAATTGGAGCCTCCTCTTCTTCGTCGTATTCGTCATCTATCTCGCCAACGATCTCTTCGAGCACATCCTCGATAGTGATCAGGCCAGATACACCGCCGTATTCATCGACCACGATCGCCATGTGGTTGCGGCTGACACGAAAATCCCGCAGCAGCACGTTGAGTCGTTTGCTCTCGGGAATGACTACGGCGGGGCGGAGGGTGGCGGCCAGGTCAAACTCCTCACCTCCCGAAGCCAGGTGAGGCAAGAGGTCTTTGGCCAACAAAATGCCAACCACTTCATCCTTGTCTTCCCCAATGACCGGGAAACGCGAATGGCCTGATTCAAGGATGCCTGGAAGAAACTCTTCGAGATCGGAATCGTTGTGAACGACGACCATCTGGGACCTGGGAATCATGGCGTCGCGAACCTGGGTTTCGGACATTTCAACTGCGCCTTCCATCATCGCCAGCGCGTCGGCATCGACAATGCCCAGGTCGCAGGCCTCCCGGAGAATGTCCAGCAGTTGGTCACGGTCCCGGGGCTGATGGGACAAGGCTGCGCCGATCTTCTCGACCCAGGTCTTCCTCCCGGAACCGTTACTCGATTGGTCTTCGCTCATGTTAATGATCGTGGCGACGCCATTCGCGTCACCCCGAATATAGGGCCGTAAAGGATGCTAATCCAGTGTTTTTTATCAATTAGCTGAATTTTTTAGCGGAATGTTCAACCATACGGATTGCGATATCCGAGGGAGTCCAGCAATTCGACTTCCAGCGCCTCCATTGCCTGCGTTTCCGCCTCCTGCTGGTGGTCATAGCCGAGTAGATGGAGAATCCCGTGTAAGGTGAGGTGAGCCCAGTGGGCTTCCAGAGACTTCCCCTGCGCGGCGGCCTCCTCGGCGACGAGTGGGGCGCAGATCACAATGTCCCCCAGCAATGGCAGGTCCACACCCTCAGGCAATTCCGCCGGGAATGATAGAACATTGGTGGCTGCTTCTTTTCCGCGGTACCGGGAATTCAGCCGGCGGCTTTCCTCGCGGTCGACCAGGCGAATGGTCAATTCAGCTTCACCTGGTTCCTGCACGGCAGTCCGGACCCAGAGGGCAAACTGTTGTTCATCGGGAAGCGGCTCGAATGAAGTGGCTATCTGCAGATCCAGGTCAATCGCCATCAGACTTCTTTGTTTCCCTGTCATAGGCTTCGACAATGTGCTGCACCATGGGATGACGGACCACGTCCTGCGCGCTGAAATAGCTGAAACTCACGCCCTCGACGTCGGAGAGTATGCCCAGGGCGTGCTTGAGACCGGATAAGTCCTTGCGCGGCAGATCAATCTGCGTAATGTCGCCCGTGACGACGGCCGTCGATCCAAAACCGATTCGTGTCAGAAACATTTTCATCTGTTCCCGGGTCGTGTTCTGGGCTTCATCCAGGATGACGAAGGCATCATTGAGCGTCCGGCCGCGCATAAACGCCAGTGGCGCCACTTCTATCACATTCCGTTCGATCAGCGTTGCAACTCGCTCGAACCCGAGCATTTCATAAAGCGCGGCGTAGAGCGGGCGGAGGTAGGGATCAACCTTCTGGGCCATATCCCCCGGCAAAAACCCCAGGCGTTCTCCCGCTTCGACCGCGGGCCTTACAAGTACAATACGCTGGACCTGGTCTTCCTGAAGTGATGCAACAGCACAGGCAACGGCCAGGTAAGTCTTTCCTGTCCCCGCCGGTCCGACTCCGAAATTGATGGCGTGGCTGGTGATGTTTTTCAGGTAGTTCTTCTGGTTCGGCCCTCGGCCGCGAACGATACCCCGCTTGGTTTTCACCGAGATGTCGTCTTCAGCCTCCTGGTCCCCCGTTTCGCTGCCCAACTCGGTGATGCCTGATTCTTGCAAATGCAGGTTAATCACATCCGGGGTCAATACCTCGGTAGCGGACAGGCTGTAGAGGCGCTGCAGCAGGCGGCGGACCGCCCGGGAAACGCTTTCCGGCCCCTGGACGGTAAACAGGTTACCCCGGCAAAAAATATCGACACCAAGCCGGGACTCGATCTGCTTCAGATGCTCGTCGAACTGTCCGCAGAGATTTGCCAGCCTGAGCGTGTCGGCAGGCTCCAGTTCGAGCATTACGCGATTAGTCATGCGGCATCCGCTGAATCATGGCCTGCAAGCAACACACGGCCCCGCAGCGAATGACTGAGGGCTTCGGTGATGACCACGTCAACAAACTGGCCGATGAGACGGGGGTGAGCGTCAAAATTGACCACACGGTTATTCTCGGTCCGGCCGGCTAATTGCTTCTCGTTTTTCTTGCTGGTTCCCTCAACCAGGATTCGCTGGGTGGTGCCGACCATCTTGCCGCTGATACGCGCAGCCTGGCGGTTCACCAGTTCCTGCAGGCGCATCAGGCGCTCTTTCTTGACTTCGAGCGGAAGGTCATCCGGAAGGCCGGCAGCCGGGGTGCCCGGTCGCGCCGCGAAAATGAAGCTGAAACTCTGGTCAAAATCCAGTTCACTGATCAGGTTCAATGTATCCGCGAAATCTTTTTCCGTCTCACGCGGAAAACCGACTATGAAATCCGAAGATAGGCTGATGTCAGGACGCTTCTCGCGCAAGCGCCGGATTTTCTGCTTGTATTCGAGCACGGTGTGCCCTCTTTTCATCAACGAAAGCACGCGGTCTGATCCTGTCTGAACCGGCAGATGCAGGTAATTGGCCAGCGCCGGCAGCTCGCCGTAAGCGTCGATCAGATTTTGCGAAAACTCAACCGGATGCGAAGTCGTGAAGCGGATTCTGTCAATACCATCAATGGCGGCAACGTAGTGAATGAGCAACGCCAGGTCAGCAATCGTACCGTCGTGCATGGGACCTCGGTAAGCATTGACATTCTGCCCCAAGAGGTTGATTTCCCTGACTCCCTTGCCGGCGAGGATCGCGCACTCAGCGATCACGTCATCAAACGGCCGGCTGATCTCTTCACCCCGAGTGTAAGGCACGACACAAAATGTGCAGTACTTACTGCATCCTTCCATCACCGATACGAAGGCGGAAGGTCCCTGCGCCCCAGGCTCGGGTAGATTGTCGAATTTTTCGACTTCGGGAAACGAGACATCAACAGCAGGCTCTCCGCTCTGGCGAAAGGATTCGAGCATCGCCGGAAGGCGGTGCAGGGTTTGGGGGCCGAAAACCAGGTCAACGATGGGCGCCCGGTCGATAATGGCCTTCCCTTCCTGGCTCGCGACACAACCGCCTACGCCGATGACGACATTCGGCTTCCCCTTTTTCAACCGCTTCCAGCGCCCAAGCTGAGAGAATACTTTTTCCTGTGCCTTTTCCCGGATCGAACAGGTATTGATCAAAATGACGTCGGCCTCGTCTTCCCGGTCCGTCAATTCCAGGCCATGGGAGGCCGCCAGTACATCCGCCATCTTCTCGGAATCGTACTCGTTCATTTGGCATCCATGCGTTTTAATATAGAGCTTGCCTTTCATTGCTGCCGAACGTATTCAAAAGGAACCGCGTAGAATACACCCATGACTGTCGAATTCAAACTGACCGAACCGCTGCTCGAGCGGTTGGGTCAAGCCCGGCACGTGATGGTGCTTACCGGTGCGGGGATGTCCGCGGAGAGTGGCATCCCCACTTTTCGCGACGCGCAGACTGGTCTGTGGGCGAAATTCAAGCCGGAAGAACTGGCTACTCCAGAGGCTTTTGAGCTCAATCCGGCACGGGTCTGGCAGTGGTATGAGGAACGGCGGCAACAGGTCGCACGGGCCCAACCACATGCAGGCCATCGGGCGCTTGTCAAGATGCAAAGGCTGGTACCATCACTCAGCCTGATTACGCAAAATGTGGACGGACTTCATCAATTGGCCGGATCGCAGGATGTGTGTGAACTGCATGGAAATATCCACCGCTCCAAGTGCAGTGTGACGCATCGTCCGATCAGCCGGGAATGGTTAGCTGATTCTCCGCACGGCCCGCCCCACTCACCCTATGTCAGGCACGGGCTGGCCAGGCCTGATGTCGTCTGGTTCGGCGAAGTACTGCCCCAGGAAGCCGTGGATACCGCAATGGCCGCCGCCGCCCGCTGCACATTCTGTTTTTCGATCGGCACGACATCACTGGTACATCCGGCTGCCAGCCTGCCTTTGATTGCACTGGAGCACGGCTCGGCCCTGGTGGAAATCAACCCGAGCGAAACACCACTCAGCCTGCAGGCCGACCAGTGTTTCCGGGGAACGGCGTCCGAAGTTTTAACCGTCATCGTCAGCCAGCTACGTGACCTGAAAACCAACCGCTAAATAGGCTCCCGGGATATAATTGGCGGGATGCGATTGCAGGATACAGCCATGAGCGACAAGCAACGATTCCAGCACACACTTGATGAAATCCGCGAGGCGGGACTGTACAAAACTGAACGGGTCATTACGACACCCCAGAGCGTGGAAATTACGGTCGAGGATGGCAGCGAAGTGCTCAATTTCTGCGCCAACAACTACCTCGGCCTGGCGGATAATCCCGATGTCATCGCAGCGGCGCACACGGCACTGGACGATCATGGATTTGGACTCGCATCGGTGCGCTTTATCTGCGGTACACAGGATCTGCACAAACGTCTCGAAGCCACGATTTCCGATTTTTTCGGCACCGACGACACCATTCTCTATACCTCCTGCTTCGATGCCAACGGCGGCCTGTTCGAAACCATTCTCGGGCCGGAGGACGCCGTCATATCGGATGCCCTGAACCACGCTTCCATCATTGACGGAATCCGTCTGTGCAAGGCGCAGCGGCACCGCTATCCGAACAGCGACATGGAAGCACTGGAAGAGATCCTGAAATCGACAAAAGACTGCCGCAGCCGCTTGATTGCGACCGATGGTGCTTTCAGCATGGACGGTTACATCGCGAAACTGGACGAAATCACTGAGCTGGCCGAACGCTATAACGCCATGCTGATGGTGGACGACAGCCACGCCACCGGGTTTCTCGGCCCAACCGGAAGGGGTTCGGCGGAGCACCACGGCGTGATGCACAAAGTGGATATATTCACATCCACTCTGGGTAAGGCTCTGGGCGGTGGTTCCGGTGGCTTTACGACGGGCCGACAGGAGATCATCGACCTTCTCAGGCAAAGATCACGGCCCTATCTATTCTCTAATACATTGCCGCCGCCACTGGTTGCAGCCGGTATTTGCGTCTTCGAAATGCTTTCCTCCACAACCGCGCTCCGGGACCGCCTGGAAGAAAACACCCGGTATTTTCGCTCGGCCATGAACAAGACCGGTTTCGATATCAAGCCGGGCGAACACCCGATCGTACCCGTGATGCTGTACGACGCCCCCGTGGCGCAGGCTTTCGCCGCGAAACTTCTGCAGGAAGGAATTTATGTCATCGGGTTTTTCTACCCGGTAGTCCCCAAGGGAGAGGCGCGCATTCGCGTCCAGGTCTCGGCGGCCCATGAAAAATCGCACCTGGACCGGGCAGTCGAGGCTTTTACGAAAATCGGCAGGGAAATGGGCGTCCTCACCTGATCCGGCGAGCACCGGCAGGAGATGGGTTGCGGAAGGCTAACCGCCGAGTTCGGTCCTGACGACGTCTGCCAGCTGGTTCGCCAGTTCCTCTACCTGCTCCTGGTCCATACCTTCAAGCGTGACGCGAATCACCGGCTCGGTGCCGGAAGGCCTGAGTATGACCCGCCCGCGCCCGTTCAACTCGGCTTCGACCTGCTTTACCGAATCGCTGATGTGCTCGGAACGGGACAATCGCTCCTGTGCATCGGTGGCCACCGGGACGTTGATCATGATCTGCGGAAACTTTTCCATGCCCTGTCCCAGCTCATAAAGAGTTTTTCCGCTGTGGACCATCATTTCCAGCACCTGCAATGCGCTGACAATTCCGTCACCGGTGCTGGTGCGGTCAAGCGACAGCAGGTGACCGGATGTCTCGCCCCCCAGCATCCAGCCTTTTTCGATCAGGGCGCGGTGGATGTGCCGGTCCCCGACCGCGGTGCGGATAAAGGGAATGCCGAGGTCCGCCAATGCCAGCTCCAGGCCGAAATTACTCATCACCGTGCCCACGACACCGCCATCGAACGTGCCCTCGGCCTTGCGGGAACTGGCGATCACATAGAGAAAATCATCACCATCCAGTAATTGACCTTTATGGTCCGCCATGACGACCCGGTCGCCATCCCCATCGAGCGCTATGCCCACGTCTGCACCGCGGCGTATCACTTCTTTCCGCATGGCTTCCGGTTTGGTTGAACCGCAGCGATCATTGATGTTCATGCCGTTCGGCTTATTACCGATGACATGCACCCTGGCGCCAAGTTCCCGCAATACAGCAGGCGCTACCCTGTAGCCGGATCCATTCGCGCAATCGAGCACGATTCGAAGTCCACTCAAGAGCGTGCCGAAGGGCATGGTCCCTTTGCAGAATTCGATATAGCGGCCTGCCGCATCGTCCACCCGGGTGGCTTTGCCCATGTGGGCCGAATCGACCGTGACGAAGGGTTTTTCCAACTCGTCTTCAATGGCGTGTTCCACGTCAGCCGGCAACTTTTCGCCGTCGGCCGAGGAAAACTTGATGCCGTTGTCCTCGAAGGCATTGTGGGAGGCCGAAATAACGATACCGGCACAGGCATAAAGTGTCCGCGTCAGGTAGGCGACTGCGGGGGTGGGCATGGGGCCAAGCAAAAGGACGTTCGCACCGGCTGCAGCCAAACCAGCTTCCAGCGCGGATTCGAACATGTAACCGGAAATACGCGTGTCTTTTCCGATAACGACACCCCGCTTGTCGTTCCCGGCCAGGACGATCCCCGCCGCGCGCCCCAGCCTCAACATCCAGTCTGCAGTGATCGGGTCTTCGCCAACTCGACCGCGAATACCGTCGGTTCCAAAATACTTACGGTTCATGTTCTGATTTTAACGCTTCATTGATGATCGTGTCTCATCTGTGGACAGGGAATCGAATACCTTCAGGGCATCAACCGTTTCAGCCACGTCGTGAACCCGCACAATAGCGGCGCCGGATTGCGCCGCGAGGATCGCTGCGGCCAGCGAGGCTGCCTTCCTCTCCCCGACGGCTTTACCCGTTAACGCACCGAGCATGGCTTTTCGGGAAACTCCGACCAGCACGGGGTAGCCATGGCGGCAGAGTCGCGGAATGGAACGGAACAACCGGATGTTGTGTTCCAGTGTTTTGCCAAAGCCAAAACCAGGGTCGATGATAATCCGCTCAGCCGGAATTCCAGCCGATTTGCAGGCTTCAGCCCTTTGCAGCAGAAAGTCTTCGACTTCCACTACCACGTCGCCGTACGTCGGATCCAGTTGCATATCGCGCGGTTTTCCCTGCATATGCATCAGGCATACCGGTACGGAAAGTTTTGCGGCCATAGTCAGCGCACCCCGTTGTTGCAAGGCAAACACGTCATTGATCATGCCGGCTCCGGATTCTACCGCTGCCGCCATGACCTCAGGTTTGCTGGTGTCGACTGACACTTGCGCCCCTGTCTCAGCGACGACCGATTCAATGACCGGAATTACCCGGTCAAGCTCTTCATGGACCGAAACGGAGCCGGAACCGGGCCGGGTTGATGCTCCGCCGATATCGATGATATCGGCTCCCACCTCGACCATCTCGACGGCATGACGAAGCGCGCTGTCGCGATCGGCCCAGAGGCCGCCATCGGAAAAAGAATCGGGGGTCGTATTGAGTATCCCCATGACACGGGTAGCAGGGGTCATTCGGGCAGGCCGTGTTTCGGGGTCGTCGAGCGCAACAGCACCCGGCTGTCCGGGCGCGTGTTCGGGATGACCGGTGGTTTAAGTTTGCTGTGCGGGACCACCGACGCTGGTGCGGTCGCCCGCATCACTCGTCTCGTCCTGACCGCCCGGCGACTCGTTTTCGCTGTCTTGCCAGCCTTCGGGTGGATCAGGTTCATGGCCTTCCATGATCTGGTCAATCTGTTTGCCATCGATGGTTTCGTACTTGATCAACGCATTGGCCATCAGGTGGAGTTTGCTGATGTTCGAGTCCAGCAAATCCTTGGCTTTCATATGGGCGGCGTCTATGATTTCGCGCACTTCCACGTCGATAAGCCGGGCCGTGTCGTCGGAAACGTGCTTGTGCTGGGTTATGGACCGGCCGAGGAATACCTCGTCCTCGTCTTCAGAGTAAGTCAGTGGCCCCAGATTCTCCGTGAGTCCCCATTTGGTCACCATGTTGCGGGCAATCGCTGTTGCTCGCTCTATATCGTTGGAGGCGCCCGTCGTCACGTGCTCGGAGCCGAAGACGAGCTCCTCGGCCACGCGACCCCCGAACAGGCTGGACAGCTGGCTTTCGAGCTGGAGTTTGGAAATACTGTACTTGTCCTGTTCCGGCAGAAACATCGTAACGCCCAGTGCCCGCCCACGCGGAATGATCGTCACCTTGTAGACCGGGTCATGCTCGGGCACGAGCCGTCCCACGATGGCATGGCCCGCTTCGTGGTAGGCGGTCAGCTTCTTTTCCTTTTCCGACATCACCATGGACTTGCGCTCCGAGCCCATCATGATCTTGTCTTTCGCCCGGTCCAGATGATCCATGCCGACCAGCTTCGCGTTATCCCGCGCAGCGAACAGGGCTCCCTCGTTGACCAGGTTGGCAAGGTCCGCACCGGAAAAACCGGGGGTGCCTCGCGCGATGACCTTGGCGTTCACATCGTCCCCGAGCGGGACTTTGCGCATGTGTACTTTCAGAATGGCCTCGCGGCCGCGGATATCCGGCAGCGGCACCACGACCTGGCGGTCGAACCTTCCCGGCCTCAGCAGAGCGGGATCCAGCACGTCGGGGCGGTTGGTGGCAGCGATCACAATGACGCCTTCACCGCCTTCAAAACCATCCATCTCAACCAGTAGCTGATTCAGTGTCTGCTCGCGCTCATCGTGACCGCCGCCCAGACCGGCCCCGCGGTGGCGGCCCACGGCATCGATCTCGTCAATGAAAATGATGCAGGGCGCATGTTTTTTTGCCTGATCGAACATATCGCGCACCCGCGATGCACCCACGCCGACGAACATCTCGACGAAATCAGAACCTGAAATCGAGAAGAACGGCACCTTGGCCTCGCCGGCGATCGCCCTGGCCAGCAAAGTCTTTCCCGTACCCGGTGAGCCGACCATCAACACACCACGCGGAATGTGTCCACCCAGTTTCTGGAATTTTCCAGGATTTCTGAGAAATTCGACCAGTTCGCTGACTTCTTCCTTGGCTTCCTCGACACCCGCCACGTCTTCAAAGGTGACTTTTACCTGGTCCTCGCCTTGCAGTTTGGCGCGGCTCTTACCGAAAGACATGGCGCCCCGGCCCGCGCCGCCACCCTGCATCTGGCGCATGAAATAGACCCATACGCCAATCAAGAGCAGGATCGGGGCCACGCCGAGGATCAGGTCGATGAATACGGAACGCTCCTTTGGCGGTTCAGCGGTAATCTCAACCTTGTTCTCCACCAGGTCGTCGACAAGTTTGGGATCAGGCGGGCCGAAAGTCTGGAACTCGTTGCCATCGACGCCACGGCCGGTAATGTTGTTCCCGCTATCGTTGCTCTGGATATTTACCTCGGCAACTTGCCCGTTGCGCACGTTATTCAGGAATTCAGAATAGGAAAGCGGATCCGGAACCATTCCGACATTTGCGTAATGGTTGAATATGGATACCAGCACGATCGCAATGATCGCCCAGGTCAGTAATTGCTTTGCAAGATCGTTCAAATCGGATTCCTCAAACGTTGCACCTCTTCCTCGTCAGCTGCTCCGGCATCGCTCATACCACCAATTTACTTCACTTGGTGGCCCCGGGCCAGCAAATATACCTCTCTGCTACGCGGCCGGGAGGCTTTCGGCTTCCTTACCTGTACCTTCTCGAATACGGACCGGACTTCCCGGACATATCCGTCAAAATCCGCTCCCTGGAATAACTTGACAACGTAATCACCCCCGGGTTTCAAATGTTCCCGGACAAATTCGAATGCCAGTTCGGCCAGGTACATTGCTTTTGCCTGATCGATGGCGGCCATCCCACTCATATTGGGGGCCATGTCCGACAACACAAGATCGGCTTTCTCCCCGCCCAGGGCCGCTTCCAGCTCTTTCAGTGGCCCCTCTTCGGTGAAGTCTCCCTGGATGATCTCGACCCCTTCCAGGGGCTCCATTCCCAGGATGTCGAGCGCAATTACTTTTCCCGATTTTCCGACCAGCGGTTTAATGACCTGGCACCATCCGCCCGGGGCGGCGCCCAGGTCGACCACCGTCATGCCGGGTTTCACCAGCTGGAATTTTTCCTGTAGCTCCAGAAACTTGAAGGCAGAACGCGACCGCAGCCCCTGGCGCTGCGCCATTTTCACGTACTGGTCATCGAAATGCTCAGCCAGCCACCGCCTGCTACTTTTGCTTTTAGCCATTCCAGCCCATTCTCTGCGTGTTAAAATCCGCTGCCTTGAACCTATGACCAGTTTGCCATACCGGGAAGCACTGCATGTCACTGACAAACCGCCAGGTAAAATATCTCCGTGGATTGACCCACCAACTGCATCCGGTCGTCACCGTGGGTGATAAGGGATTGACTGAAAATGTCATGGCCGAGATCGCCCTGGCGCTGGATCACCATGAACTGGTTAAAATCAAGCTGCGGGCCGACCGGGAGACTCGTGCTGCCTGGTCGGAACAGATTGCCGCTCGCAGCGGAGCGGAAAAAGTCCACGCCATCGGCCAGGTGGTCTGCTATTACAGGAAGAACCCTGAAAAGGCCGTCATAGCGATGCCGGAGTGAGGTCGGAATATCCATGGACCTGACACTGGACAAACCCGGAAACCATCTTTTTATCCGTTCGGTTTCTGCCGAAGGAATCCGGATCCTGGAGGATATTCATACCGGCCCTATCGTCGTGTCCGCGAACGAGGTGATGACGAACTGGCCGGTCGTGGCTCCGGACGACCTCAATGAATCGCGACTGGATCAAATCCTGGAACTCGAACCGGAAATTGTACTGATCGGAACCGGGTCAAAGCAGGTTTTCCCGCCGCCGGAACTGATGGTCTATTTATACAGCAGGAACGTCGGCGTGGAGATCATGACAACGGATGCAGCTTGCCGTACATTCAACGTGCTCGTATCCGAGCAACGAAAAGTCGTTGCGGCATTGATGCCGGTCGGCTGAAACGCTTCAATCCATGAAGGGCAATTCGCGGAACCCCTCGTTGCTGGAGATATCCCTCAAACGCGACAACGCTGCAAGCTGAACCTGGCGAACCCGCTCACGCGTGACACCCAGCAGATTACCAACCTGTTCGAGGGTTTTCCTGCCGTGCCCGTGCAGCCCGTAGCGATGCTCGACGACCTCTCTTTGCTGGGTCGTAAGCTGATCCAGCCAACTGCCCAAAAGCCGTTCTGCAGCGATATCTGCATACTCAGACTCGGGGTTACTTCCGTTGTCGTCGGCAATGGAATCGAGTACGGCGCGTGTAGAACCATTGCTCACAGGTTCATCTGCGGAGGAAGTCGGCTCGTTCAGACCAAAAAGACGATCGACGTTGTCAGCTGAAATTTCCAGTTTTTGCGCAACCTCTTCCACGGTGGGTCGGCGGCTCAATTTCTGCTCCAACTCCCGCGATGTCCGCAGATAGATCGTCAGTTCCCTGATAACGTGAATGGGTAAGCGCACCGTACGGCACTGGTTCATGATCGCCCGTTCGACCGATTGGCGAATCCACCAGGTTGCGTAGGTGGAAAATCGGCAGCCCCGATCAGGATCAAATTTTTCCACCGCGCGAATCAGCCCCAGATTGCCTTCCTCGACCAGATCAAGGAGTGGCAATCCCCGCTTGATGTAAGCACGGGCAACGTTGACGACGAGGCGTAAGTTGGATTCGATCATGCGTTGTCTGCTGGCAATGCAGCCTTTTCGTGCTGCGCGAGTCAGCGAGATTTCTTCTTTCGCGGTTAACAGTTTCGCGCGGCCAATTTCGCTCAGGTAAATCCTGGTGACATCATGGCTGATAGCCGTTCGCGCACTGGTAGTGCCGGGATTCTTTTTTTTCTTCAGCTCCGGCGGCTGCTCAGCTTCAGGCTGAATTGATTCGGAAACTTCCTTGTGTCCTGACTGGACATTTTGCACCCCCCCTCCTCGCGCAGCAATGGCGCAGGACAACCGGACCACCCTGCCGGCGATTCTAATCCCGGCCGTCCTTGGAAGACTTGATATTGGCAAAGTGGCCCATTAAAAGTAGCATAAATCTGCCATAAAGTCTTTAGTAATTGATCTGGGTCATCGCAAAAGAGGGAGCTTTAAAGCATGCGTTTCATCGTCCCGGCAGGAAACTCAGAGGATCCCTGGGTGAGCCGTTCACCCGTATCTCGAAGTGCAGTATCGACTGGTTCCGATCATTTTTTCCCATTTCGGCAATGCGATCACCCGCGGCCACGGTTTGCCCTTCCGCCACCAGGCGCTTGCGATTGTGCGCATAGGCACTCAGCATCCGTTCGCTGTGTTTGATGATGATCAGCTCGCCGTAACCGATGAGCCCGTTACCGCTATAGACAACTTCTCCGGCGGCAGAGGCGATGACCGCCTGGCCCTCTTTTCCACCAATGTCTATTCCCTTTCGGGCTGGGTCGTTGGCCTGGTAACTGCTGACCAGCCGGCCATTGGTGGGCCACAACCATTTACCCGGATCCGCGCCTACAGCCGTCGTTCTGGTATTGGGATCCGGCGTGCTCTTTGACGTCGCGGGACCCGGGCTTTTTGCCGGCGAGATCGTGGTGGTGGAGCGCCCCTCCGCTGGAGTGCGGCTTGATGGCGCACCATCCGAAGACGTCGTACCAGCAGTAGTGGCGGCCGGAACGGCCGGCTTGCCTGCCTGGCGCCGTGGCGGCGTCAGCCGAAGCTCCTGGTCAGGATAAATGACATAAGGCGAGCCGATGCTGTTCCAGGAGGCAATATCCCTCCAGTCCAGGCCGAAATTGAACGCAATGGCGTGCAGCGAATCGCCGCGTCTGACGCGATAATGCCCGTCTGAGGTCAGCTTATAGGAACTCTGGTAAACGCTGCGATCTTCCACCGGCGCCCATGAACTCGAACAGCCGGAAAAAAGGAGCGTGGCAAGCACCATCGACACACAGGTCCGCCACATCAGGGTGTGCCTCTCAGAAATGTCCAGGCCAGTAAGCCGACCGCCACCAGGACCAACACCGCCCAGCCGGCCGTATCGACCCACAGCCGCAAGCGGTCGGCAGCCCGGTCTCCCATCAGGCGAATCAATCCGGCGACAAGGAAGAACCTGGCCCCACGCCCTGCCGTCGAACCCAGCACGAACGGAACAACCGGCATGCCCACCACGCCCGCGCTGATGGTGAAAACCTTGTAGGGGATTGGCGTGAACCCGGCAAGGAGAATGTACAAGGCTCCCCAGCGCTCAAACGAATCAACGGCAGACATGAAGACTTCCGCATAGGAAGATGACATCAACCAGGGTTCGATCCAGCTGAAGGCCAGCCTGCCAATCAGGTAACCCAGCATGCCGCCAACAACAGAACTGGCCGTGCACAACGCGGCGAAGGACCACGCCCTGGACGGGCGGGCGAGACACATCGGCGCCAGCATCACGTCCGGCGGTACGGGAAAAAAGCTCGATTCCGCGAAACTGAGAATGGATAAAATTGCCGGCGCACGTTTATGGGCGGACCATTCCAAAACGCGATCATACAGTCGCTGAAACAGCCTGGGTTTCGATAAGGAACGTAGCGTCATGCCTGCCTGTTATTCAACCTGCGCCCCAAATTTCTCAGGAAAGCCCGCTCAGCATGGGCACGAATATAACGCCTCCCAGATCTTCCTCTTCGTACCCCTCTTCGGTCCGCTGGATTTTTAGTAAGCGCTGCATGCCTCCCCTTTCAATCGGAGCAACCAGAATCCCGCCAATCCGGAGCTGATCGAGCAATCCGAGCGGTAATTCGATGGCTGCTGCCGTGATGATGATTGCATCGAAGGGCGCCTGGCTGGGCCAACCCAGGTGGCCGTCCGCGTGGCGCGTGTAGATGTTGTGCAGGCCGATCTTATGGAACCGCCTGCGAGCCAGCTTGAGGAGTTCCTCGATCCTTTCCACGGTAAATACGCTGGGAACGAGAAGCGCCAGTATCGCAGCCTGGTAGCCGGAACCCGTTCCGATTTCCAGCACTTTCTGGGGCGAGCCGCAGTCGAGGACGGCCTCTGTCATTTTTGCGACGACCCAGGGTTGAGATATCGTTTGGCCCAACCCGATGGGCAGGGCAGTATCTTCATAAGCCCTGCTGGAAAGAGCCTCATCGACAAACTCGTGGCGGGGGGTCATCGCGATGGCATTGAGTACATTCTCATCACGAATTCCATGGTCGCGCAAACGGCGGACGAGCCGGTCGCGAGTGCCCTGCGATGTCATTCCGATCCCCGGAGGCATCGACTTTACTTTCCTGCGATGAATCATGCGGCTGTCTCCGGCAGTACGGTGTCATGGGTTGAAATTTCCGAGACCCACCCGGCAACCTGATCCAGCAATCCAGTACATGGGTCTGCCGCGCGGATCGACCATCTTGACGACCGGTTCGGCCCTGTGCCGGTGCCCCAGCCGCGTGACTTCAAATCCCCTGATTTTCCGCCAGGGTAAATCGGGCACATTGATATTCAATATCGTGTCGGCAGGCAAGGGATCCTTCCGCAAACGCTCAACCATCAATGCAACCGCCTCGGCCGCCGTCGAGTAGTGCTCGGGCCGCTCGGTAAACACGAGGGACACGGCAATTGCCGGCAGCCCCAGGAAACGGCCTTCCATCGCCGCGGCAACGGTGCCGGAATAGATCACATCGTCACCGAGATTGGCGCCGGCGTTGATGCCGGAAATCACGATATCGGGGTCTTTCTCGAGCAATCCCGTGAGCGCGATGTGCACGCAGTCGGAAGGCGTGCCGGTGACGCGATAGGTCCGCTCGCTGATTTCCCTTATGCGAATCGGTGAGTCCAGCGTCAGGGAATTGCTGGCGCCGCTGCGGTTCTGGTCCGGCGCTACGATGGTAACCGCTCCGATAGCATCCATTCGCCGCGACAGGACTTGAATACCCTTTGCGTCGATCCCATCGTCATTACTGATCAGAAAATGCATCCCAATTCCGTTTTGCTGGGACCTGCTATTGTAAGGCCTTGGACGGCGGACTGAAATGAAATCGAAAAAGAAAAGCAAGGATCTGGATCTGTTCCGCAAGGCAATGGCAGATGTGACGCCGCTGAGCGCTCCCGACCGCGTAGAGCCCGTGCCGAAAAAGACGCCCGCGGTCGCCAGTCAGCTGGAAAAAGACAACAAGGAAGCCCTCAATGAGCTGTTGAGCCACGGCGCAACGGACGAGCTGGAGAGTGGTGAGGAACTGATTCACCTGAAACCCGGCTACCAGGCGCGGGTGCTGCAGCGTCTCCGACGGGGACATTACAGCGTCGCCGACGTCATCGACCTGCATCACATGGATGTCTCCACTGCGAAACAGGTGTTGCTCGACTTCATTGAGAGCGCCCTCAGACGGCGTCACGGCTGTGTGCGCGTCATTCACGGCAAGGGGCTGCGCTCACGGGATTTACCCCGATTGAAACTGATGACCAACCGCGTGCTTCGCAAACACCCGCTGGTCATCGCCTTTGCATCCTGCCGTGCAGTGGATGGAGGCACCGGGGCCTGCGATGTCCTGTTGTCGATCAAGCGGGGAGCCAACAGATGACAGGTCTCCTGATTCTGTTGATTGCCGGCTTTGCCGGGGTCAGTTGGTGGCGGCTTTTGAAGGGCAAAGAACTGGCTCGCCACTCTGCCGCGGTCGTTTGTAAACAGCATGGGCTGGTGTTGATGGATGATACGGTGATGCTGGATACCGTGCAGCTCAGACGCGAAGACCCGGTCCGGGCATGGGGTTTGAAATACCGCTTCAATTTTGCCAAGGACGGAATCCTGCGGACCGGCGGAATCGTACTGATCGCACCCGGTCGTCGCCCAACCGTCATTATTGATACGGACAATGGGCAGCTGATCGACGAATTGTGAAACAGGGAGTTTCGCTTCCATGCTCCCGCCTGCGGCCGCGTTGCTGATACCGAAGGTGCTGGCGCAGGGGAACGCCCCTTGTTTACTTGACGATCTTCAGGTGAGGCCGCTTCGCGGGCTTGATCGTGGCATCGGGATCGGACCCGTCCGGCGGAAGGGACTCATCGTCCTGCGCAAACATCATGCCCTGCCCATTCTCCTTGGAGTAAATGGCGAGCACAGCTTCGACTGGCACGGCTACCTTGAACTGCCTGCCTGAAAATCGGGCGCTGAATTTCAGCCAGTCATTACCCATGTCAATATTCTGCACAGCTGCCTGATCGATATTAAGGATGACTTTTCCTTTCTGAATCGCCTGATCAGGAACATCCACACCCTCCACGGCGGCGTCTACCAGGATGTGCGGCGTCATGCCGTTGTCACCGATCCAGTCGTACAGAGCCCTCAGAAGGTAAGGCCTGTTGGATGTCATATCTCCCGTCATGGGGCCAAACGATCAGGCTGCAGCGAGCACCAGGTCGCGTTCCGCCTGAGTCAAGCTGCTCTTGAATGATTCTCTTGAAAAAATCCGGTGTGCATAAGCTTCCACCGAGGCGCCCGGTTTACCCAGTTTCACGCCATAGTGCGGTAAGCGCCACAACAGCGGCCCCAGAGTGCAATCCACCAGGCTCAATTCATCGCTGAGTACATATTCCGACATCCTGAACAGTTCATTGGCCGCAATAAGGCTCTCTTTCATTTGCTTCCCCAGCGTCTCGGCCTTTTTTCCGACCGAGATTTCAAGCTCCTGGGCCAGGGAATACCAGTCCTTCAGGATTCGGTAATGGACCAGCCTCAATTGCGCACGGGAGACCGGGTCAACCGGCATCAGCGGCGGATGGGGATAACGTTCATCCAGGTAATCGTTTATCACACCTGCGTCATACAGCACCAGATCGCGGTCAACCAGGGTCGGCGCCTGGTTATAGGGATTCAGTTCCGCCAGATCGGCTGCTGCTGATTCATCCACAGACACGTTCACGATATCCACATTGATACCCTTCTCGGCAAGTACGAACCGGACCCGGTGACACCCCATGGAGGTTTCGGATGAATACAACGCCATGGTCGAACGACCTCGAACTGAAACTGCCACATTTTTCTCCTAAGTCAAAGGACAACGCCGCAATTCATGCGAAGTCCGCTTATCTGGTCTGCTAGTGCACATCCCGCCAGTATTCTGCTTTCAACAGATAACTGAGCAATGCGAACAAGGCCATGAACATCAGGACCCAGACACCAACGTTCTTGCGTTTTATTTTTGCCGGTTCACCAAGGTATTCGGCAAACGTCGCGAGATCCCGCATCGAATCCTTGTATTCCTCCGGTGACTGAAGGCCGGGTTCGGCCAGCACCAGGTGGTCGATCGACTCCACTCCGTCGTGCGTCGCGTACACCGGTTTCTGAATTCCCTGCATTTGCCACAACACGTGAGGCATGGACGCATTTGGCAGCAGCTGGTTGTTCCAGCCTCCCGACGCGTCCTGGTAAAACGTCAACAGGTAAGTATAAAGCCAGTCTGCCCCACGCGAGCGCGAGATCAGCGAGAGGTCTGGCGGGGCCGCACCCAACCAGGCCTCTGCGTCTGCGGGGCGCATGGCAATATCCATGGTTTCACCAATTTTTACATCGGCAAAAACCAGATTTTCCATCACGAGTTCTTCATCGAGTCCCAGGTCCTCAGCCAAGCGGTTGTAGCGCATGTAGCTCGCGCTGTGACAGGACAGACAGTAATTGACGAACAGTTTTGCACCCCGCTGGATGGCCGCCGTGTCACGGATGTTCACGTTGGCGTGTTCGAGCGCAGCAGCGCCGGCAGCAAATACCGGTGTTGTGATCACGAGCAGCGCGACCAGACTGAAAATGACTGAGAAAGATTTCTTGTCCATCAGTGAGTCAACCTCTCTGGCACCGGCTTGGTCTTGAGGCGCGGGCTCAGGAAAAACAGCAAAACAAAAAACCCAAAGTAAACAAAGGTCCAGACCCTCATTTCGATTGTCTGGGCCGGGGTTCCCTCCGACATTCCCAACATGCCAAGGCGCACAAAGGCAATGGCGAACAGGGCGAGCATGATCTTGTACCACATTCCCTTGTAACGTACGGACTTGACTGGTGAGCGGTCGAGCCATGGAAGGAAGAACAGGATTCCGACCGCGGCAAACATCAGGATCACACCCATGAGTTTATCGGGCACCGCTTTCAGAATTGCGTAGTACGGGGTGAAGTACCAAACCGGCTTGATGTGTTCAGGTGTTACCAGCGGGTTCGCCGGCAGGAAGTTATCGTGCTCCAGGAATAGACCCCCCGCTTCCGGCCAGAAAAAGATCACGAAAGCGAAGATGAGCAGGAACATCGAAACGCCGAAAATATCCTTGACCGTGTAGTAGGGGTGGAAGGCTATGCCGTCTTTCGGAATCCCGTTTTCATCCTTGTTGGCCTTGATCTCGATTCCGTCCGGATTGTTTGAACCGTTCTCATGCAAGGCGACCAGATGGAGCAGGACCAGGCCGAGCAGGGCAATCGGCAGGGCGATGACATGCAGCGCAAAGAACCGGTTGAGCGTCGCATCCGATATAAAGTAATCGCCCCTGATCCACTCGGTCAGCGGCTCACCGATGCTCGCAATCGCGCCAAACAGGTTGATGATCACCTGCGCGCCCCAATAAGACATCTGACCCCAGGGCAGTACGTATCCCATGAAGGCTTCGGCCATCAGGGCGAGATAGATCAACATTCCGAATATCCACAGGAGCTCGCGTGGCGCGCGGTGCGACCCGTACAAAAAGCTCCGGAACATGTGCAGGTAGACCAGGATAAAAAAGAATGAAGCCCCGGTGGAGTGCAAGTAGCGTATCAGCCATCCCCACTCCACGTCCCGCATGATGTATTCCACCGACGCGAAAGCCTCTTCGGCAGACGGTTTGTAATGCATGGTCAGGAAAATACCCGACAGGATCTGGATGACCAGCACGAACAGAGCCAGCGAACCCATGTAGTACCAGAAATTGAAATTTTTGGGCGCGTAGTACCCGGCCATGTGGGCCTGCCAGAAAGAAGAAACCGGCAAACGCTTGTCGATCCAGGCCATGAAGGCGTGCGAGCTTTTCGAGAAAGAACTGGCTGGTTTGGCCATCATACGGCTCCTTCCGGATTGACACCGATTATCAGGGTGCTGTCATCGAGAAAGCTGTAAGGAGGGATCCTCAGGTTCGTGGGCGCCGGCACACCTTTGTAAACCCGGCCTGCCATATCAAATTTCGACTTGTGGCAGGGGCAGAAAAAACCGCCTTTCCAATTCTCTTCAAAAGGCTGCGGACCCACCTGCGGCAACACCTGAGGCACACAGCCAAGATGCGTGCAATGCATGTTGACGACCAGGTATTCCTCCTTCAGTGCACGTGCTTCGTTTTGTGCAAACACGGGTTGCTCGGATTCCCGGGACCCCGGGTCCCGCAGGTCGCCGTCGATCTCCCGTAACGAGCCGATGATTTCTTCGGTCCGTCGTAAAATTCCAATCGTCTGGCCACGCCATTGGACTTTAATCATCTGGCCCGGCTCCAGACCGTCAAGCGAGACCTGAACGGGTGCGCCGACCGCCTGGGCTTTAGCGCTGGGTTTCCAGGACTCGATGAACGGGACGGCGGCGAAACCCGCACCGACCGCGCCCACGACTGAGGTTGTGGCGACGAGAAACCGGCGCCTTTTCTTGTTCACGCCATCAGTTGGCATTTGTTTCTCCAGCTGGATGAGATCCCTGCAGGGTCTGACATTTCTGAGTTATGGGCTTCGGGGGAGGAATCATCGTGTATCGCCTGTTGCGGGACAAAAACACACGGGTGTCCGCCGCCTGCTGTCAAACGATCATTTTATCCGAAACGGGCCATACGAAACAATGAATTTACGGCTAGAATGGACAAACATTGCATATTGTTGTCATACATTTCACTCGAAACAGCAGAACAGCAGCAAAACCATGTCGAAGATAAGCGACTTTCTCGGATTTCTGGGGCGCGCGGTGGTCGCCGGGCTGGCAATCGCCTTCATAGTCGTCTACGTGTGGCCCGCGTTGGTGGAGCGCCAGAACCGATTGGAGCCCGCGGCAGCCGAGCCATCCCCAACTGCACCCTCTTCGTACGCCGATGCGGTAAACCGCACCGCGCCCGCGGTGGTCAGCATTTACACGCGGTCATTGACAACTCAGACGATGGAGCCGGCAGCGCAACAACAGCTTGGTTTCCGCTACCTTTACCGCATGAGGCAGGACCAGGGATCCGGAGTGTTGCTCAGTGAAGACGGCTACATTCTGACGAATCACCACGTGATCTACCGGGTACAGAACATCCGCATTGCACTCTGGGACGGCAGGATCG
>CAMYKC010000043.1 GCA_947258865.1 uncultured Lysobacterales bacterium | reverse complement strand
GCAACACTCTGTCCTGGACCGGTGAACTGGATGCTGGTCAAATCGAAGTTTCGGCGGACGGTAACATCACCGACTACATTCCCCTGTCGCAATTTTTCGATCCCTTTGGTTTCCCGAGCAATTGCGATGATGGTGCCTGGGGAGTCAGCGTTCCGGCGTTCACGTATAACGGCGCGAGCTATTCATCCGTGATATTTTCGGTAAATGGCACACTTGAGGCCGGACAGGCGAGCGGCCTGGCAACCAGTTTTGCCAACCAGGAACTGCCGGATGCGACACTGCCAAACAACATACTTGCACCGTTCTGGCGTGATCTGAACGGCTGTGACGGCGGAAATCTGTATGTTGGGATTCTCAATTTCGGGGGCGGTTACGTGTTCACTGTTTTCGAATGGGAAGATATTCCGTTTTTCGGCAACCCCGATGCAGTGACATTTCAAGTTTGGCTCAGGCACGATAGTGCACCAACTGATGTCCCGCAAGCCTGGTTCTCCTATGGACGGCTCGATAACACGAGCGCCGGGGCAACCGTGGGTGCTGAAAATTCAGCCGGCACTATTGGTGACAGCTATTTTTACAATGGCGCTGGAACAGCCCCCGTTGTTGGCACGGACCTGAGTGTCAACACTCTGGCCGGAGGCAGCGCAACGCTGGGCTTCCAGGTCGAAACGGACTGCAGTGAAGCCACGATCGTTAACCAGGCTGACCTCAGCAACGAAGCGAGTTCCGAGAGTTCCATAGCTGTAACCGCCTGCTCGGCGCCGTAAGCGTTTAGTAGCGGTTGGAAAGCGGATGCATAGTCCGCGATGATCGAAGGAGCAGGGAGAAATCCCTGCTCCTTTTTTTTGCCAAACTCGTCGCTCTACATGAATTCCTTTCCCGGACCGTATGCCGGTTCTTGAGCTCGTTCGTCCGGGCAATAAACCAGAGCGGATTCCGAGCGGCCGTGATAACGGTAGGACACATCATCCGCTTCCAGGATCACCAGCACACCGGGAACCATCGCCTGGGTGTAATTCATGCCTTCTTTGGGACAGCCAACTGCACTGGAGCCCCACTGTACGATACGGGCCTCGCTCACTTTGATGGCGCTTGACGTAATTCCGGTGCGGGCTGACAGGTCGGCAACGGCGCCGGACACCTGATTTGTAAGATTGTCGCCGTTCGAAGGTGTCGTCATTTTACTTTTCTGCTCTTGCTTTGATGGCTCAACGGCTACCGCCGTTTCATCGGCCAGCGGTTCAGCTTGCTCTTGACTGCAAGCCGCGCAGGCAACAAGCAGCGCGCAAATGCCCAGTTTATAATTTCGTTTAGTATGTTTTGTCATCAATGGATTAAAGCCTTGAATAGCGGTGGATCAACGGCTCTTGCGGTACTGAAAAGCCTCTTCGCATGCCGGCAGATCGTAAAAGAGCGGCGCCCGATTTCCGGACTGGTTGCCAAAATCAGCGTAGAAACGCTCGCAAGCTGCGCGATCGGGTTTCTGTTTCTTTGCAACACACTCTTCGACAAATTCTGCCCTCATTGGGGCAAGCTTTTCCTGCCGGGCCGCTTCACAGGCGGCGTCCAGGCTCGCCTGCTTTTTCTCGCTCCACTTGGCAACGGCTGGTTGCGAAACAACGCTCAACAGTAACATGGCCGCCACGACTGCAGGCTTGGTCATTCTCATCTTTGTGCTCATCAAATTTTCCCCATAAGTTCTTGAATAACACTTCCTGGTGTAATTAACTAGAGTCATGCTGGTTCAATCATTGTAGCCGACCGCTTTTCCAGGTGGTTCTTTTTTTTAGCGTTGCTCCAGCACTGTACCAACAGTTGAACCGATAGATGATGGACATCCACCCGCTAATTCACAGACGAAGAAAATATCCTGATTCTGGATTACGCTTACCCAGTGGAGAAGACGATATGCACCCTGGTCGAAGATTGTTTATACAAGGGATCCTCGCCGCGGCTGCCCTCGCGGCGCTGCCGAGAGTATTGCTGGCCATGGCCTGGCCGGAGAAAGCATTTGGATCGAAAGCGGCCAGTGAAGCCATGTCCGAATTATTTGGAACGGATCAGACCACACCCTCCGATGCAATCACCCTGGGTGTGCCGGAAATTGCCGAAAACGGCGCCGTCGTGCCCATCTCTGTCGAAACGACGCTGCAGGGCGTGCAGTCTGTCAGCATCGTGGTGGAAAAGAATCCCCGTCCACTCGTAGTGTCATTTGAACTTTCCCCGGTAACACAACCTGACGTCGCTTGCAGAATAAAAATGGCGGAAACTTCGCAGGTCATGGCTGTGGTGAAAACTGAGAACGGCCTTTTCAGCGCTGCAAAAAAAGTCAAGGTGACCATTGGCGGCTGCGGCTGACGGGGAAACCCGTTGAATCAAGGACAAACTTATGGCCAGTAAAATCAAAGTGAGAGTCAAACTCAAGGGTGACATTGCCGAGGTCAAAAGCCTCATGCTCCACCCCTGGATGCGGTGGCGGCGCGCCATCCGGAACTCATCAGTCGCTTTGGCGGGCATGCCATGGCCGCAGGTCTGAGTCTGCCACAGGAAAACTTCAACGCCTTTGCGGCCAACTACCACGCCGAGGATGTCTAGCTACTTCGTCCTGAAATAGTCCGCGATTTGTTAAAACGAACGAAACCCGCGTGAAGAGAGTGCAGACTACCAGGCAGAGAAAGGTCATGTGTCTGGCGCGGAAACGATGCTTACACCGGAAAATGAGTATTGATTAGGATCTGCCGGACAAGAACAGAGGTATGAAATGGACTGGAGTCCCGTATATAAAGTATCAGCGCTGGCTTTTCTTATCGGGATCGTTTTCGGTGCGGTCGTAAATAAAACGAATTTCTGCACCATGGGCGCGGTCAGCGACTGGGTCAATATGGGCGACAAGAACCGGCTGCGCGCCTGGTTGCTGGCCATAGGCCTGGCAATCGTCGTGAGTCAGACCATGCAGGCAAACGGTCTCGTTGAACTGCGTGAAGCCATTTACCTGACCACCAATTTCGGTTGGCTCGGCTACCTGCTGGGCGGATTTTTGTTTGGAGTCGGCATGACGCTGGCGTCCGGTTGCGGGCAACGAACCCTGGTCCGGGTCGGCGGCGGCAACCTGAAATCGCTGGTGGTTATGCTCTTCCTGGGACTTACTGCTTATATGACAATGCGCGGCCTGCTGGCGCTCGTCCGGGTTAATGCAATAGAAGTCACGAACATAAAGCTGGAAGCGGCAGACCAGGGGATCGGCACCCTGATTGCCACGGCTGCAGGACTAGAAAATGTAAATGCCGTTTCCTGGACGGTCGCCGCTCTGCTGGGTGGCGGAATGATAATCTTTGCTTTCTCCAGCGGGGCTTTTCGGCGCAGCTTCAACGACATTCTGGCTGGTGTCGTCATCGGCCTGATAATCTCCGCCGGCTGGTACGTGACCGGTGTGATCGGGTTCGATGATTTCGAACCAGTGCGTTTCGAGTCTTATACCTTCGTGGCTCCGACCGGGGAAAGCTTGCAATACCTCATGACATTCACCGGATCAACGATCAACTTTGGAATTTCCGCCGTCTTTGGCGTCATCATGGGCTCTTTCATTTATGCGGTTCTGACCCGCAAGTTCCGTTTTGAATATTTTATGGGTCTGGACGACATGATGCGTCATATTCTGGGCGGAGCACTAATGGGGTTCGGTGGAGTTCTGGCCCTGGGATGTACCATCGGACAGGGCATTACCGGCATGTCAACGCTTGCGCTCGGCTCCTTGCTGGCTCTTGTCAGCATCGTATTTGGCAGCGCCCTGACAATGAAAGTCGAATATCAGATGCTGGACGAACTGGGCTTTTTCAAAGCCTTGCGCATGGCGCTGGCGGAAATGAAGCTCATGCCTGCAACTGCCCACACCGAAGGAACGAAAGCAGAATGAAACTGCTACGCCGGTTCAAGGTGCTGGGCGAAGTCGCACGTCCCTGTTTCCAGGGGTTGCAAATATTTACTTTTTAATTGACACAGCTATCGGCGACGATAGAGCCGAATGGCGTAAGCGATCATCCACAGGCCGGCAAGAATGAAGAACAGGCACACGATGAAACCGGCTGGGCTGTCGACCAGTTCCCCTGTTTTCGCAATGAAATAACCTTTCGTGGCATAGCCCCAGACACCAACGATACCCGTGATCAGAGGGGCACAACCACCGATGCCCATTCCGATCGCTCCCAGTATCCTGCGGGTCTTGGAAATTGCTTTAATGCTGCTGTCCTGCATTTGTATCAAATCGTTTGGAAGGACTCATAGCCTAACTCGGAGCCATAGGCGACCCGCCGACCCTGGTTGGGTAAGTCGAGCAAAGCGAGCGGTACCAGAAGGGTCGAGCGCCTATCGCGTGCCGTTGAGCGCAGCCGCCTTCCGCCGTAGGCGGGAGCAGGGAAGCGAGACTCCATTATGTGTGTTTGGTTTTGGACGAAAATTTACCCGGGAAATTTTTTCGGAAAATCGCAACCAGGTAAGCAATCAATGTTACCGGAAAGGTCAGGAACGCAAAAACGCTCAGGGTGAACACGACGGTATAGGCAATGTCGTTGGCGGATTCATCGCCTTCGCGAATGCCGGACATCAGGCTGAATACAACGTGTTCCAGGTTCAGCATGGCCAGGGCGGCAACGATTGCGGACAACGGCAGCAAGGTCGCGACAATCACCCGGAACAGGTCCAGTTGCGCGGCGGTCACCAGGAAACGTATGTACAGAGCGACGCGCCAGCACGCAACAATCCCCAGAAACCAGACGTTTACCAATTGCGCCGTTTCCAGCGGCAGGAAGCGTTCGACCGGGATCGCATACAAAAGCCCCGGAAGCGAGGTCAACCCCACGAACATCAGTACATCCGGGTAGTTCCAGTTGGCCGGTCGCAGCGGCCACACCACCAGATAGAGGAAGGCCGAGAGGATAAACACATAGATGATCGACCCCAGGCCGGCGTATTGCCAGGGCTCGGCGCCTGGATGGTCCCAGTAACGGCCGATGCCGGTCAGCCACGTCACGATCAGGATGTAGACGAGCCAGTCGGGGAACCGGTTCTTGAGGTCAGGCCGGGCATGGCGAAATAAAAGGAAGTTCGCCTGTGTTACAAGAACGTTTCGTATTCGGGAGAACGCCATGCGGATTGATGAATAGATCATGATTGAGCCGGATACCTTTATTGGTGTTCAGGATTTTGGTTTCGCGTAACCCCGCTCGCCGTCACCCAGCGGTGGTAGATAACCAATGAGACCGCTGTCACTCCGGCCAGGGCCGCGAAGAGCATCCACATCAGGTCCGGCTGGTTGATTCCCTTGGGTCCGAAGTGCTGGTAGGCAAGGCCGGACAGCAAACCACCAAAAAGATTGCCAAGCGCCACGCACCAGTAGAAATAGCCCATGTACATGCCGACTTTCTCCGGTGGTGCGATGCGCCCGGCATACTCCTTTGATCGAGGACTGGCCATCATTTCGCCGACTGAAAAAACCAGGATGGCAACGACAACAACCCAGCCGCTCATCCCGACCAGATACAGTCCGAAGCTCGCGATGGTGACGCACACACCGGCGATGATGCTGGCCAGAGGCGAGATTTTTCGCAGGAAGAAGGAAATCAGCACCTGAAAACAAATGATGCCGAAAGCATTGAGATTGATCAGGTGTTCCGGCTTGATCTGGCCGTGTTCCAGGACCGCACGCGACCAGTTCGTGGTATCGAATCCCAGGCTTCCGGCTATGCCGGTGAACCAGGCGGCGATCGGTGAGAACGAAGTAATCAGGTCCGAAGTGTCGACGTAGTCGCGGATGTACTCCGGAAGGGTCATGAAGATCTGGTTGAAGGAGACCCAAAAGCCTGCCATCAGCAGCAGGAACAGCAGGTAACGCCCTTCTCCGATGGCCATGGGCTGCGAATACCAGGGACGCGCTCCACGGGACGACTTCACAGCTCGAAACAGCACACCCATCACCAGCACGATGAGCAAACCGCTGATCAGGATGAAAAAACGCAGGTTACCGACCAGCTCCACCATGCCCCTGAAGACCTCGGCCAAAGACCGCTGACTCTCGGCCTCGACATCCCGGGGCGGCTCCCGGTAGAGCAGCAGGCAGACAATGGATACCATGATGATCCACCCGGCCGAGGCGTAAAACACCAGGTCCCAGTTCCAGCCGCGCACGACGCCGGCCACGATCGGACCGATAAACCCACCGACGTTGACCATCATGTAAAAAATACCAAAGCCCATCGAGCCGTTTTCTTCGTTGGTTGATTTGGCCACCGTGGAGATCACAACCGGCTTGAACATGCCGTGACCAACGGCCACCAGGAAATAGGCGCCAAGGAATGGCCAGAACCCGGTTGGCAATGACAACAGCAGATAAGCCGGCGCCATTACGGCCGCCGATGCCAGGAACATCGTCTTGTAGCCATAGCGATCCGCCAACGCTCCGAAAACCGCGGGGAAAAGATAGAGAAAGAATGTCGCCAGGCCCTGAATCACACCGCGGTCGGCCGAGGAAAAACCAAGCCCCCCATCCTCTACCGAGCCGGTCAGGTACAGGGTAGAAACGGCGTAGAAACCGTACCAACCCATCCGCTCGAAGATCTCCATTGTGTTGGCGGCCCAGAACGAGCGGGGAAATTGACTCAGCACACCTTTCTTTGCAGTCATAAAAAACATTCCTTGGGAATCCGGACTTCTGTCTTGCAGAAATCGGTCCGGTCTTTACCTTAACGGGAAATCGCGGAGGGGAATTATAAACTACGTCAAATTGACATCGACAGGTGGTTGTCGGATGCTGCTTTTTTGCAGCGTGGACCACGAGGAGAACTGAATGGCGGATGAAGGGAACACCACGGAGCAGACCAGTCCCCATCCATTGCGGGAGATTGTTCAGCCCTTCGTGGATGCCGCCCGGGCGCCACGTCCGCTGTGGGGTAATAACCTGCAATATTTCCTGGAAGGCTTTCTCTATTTCGGAATCCTGAATTACCTGGTCATTTTTTGCGTCGAGAATATCGGAACCAACGAAATCCATGCAGGATGGGTGGTGACCATCCTGGCCGGCGGGATCACCTTCAGTCAGTTCCTGCTGGGCGGAGTGGTAGACCGCGTGGGTACCCGGCGTGGATTGCTGATCGCGCTTTCCCTGCTACTGATTGGCCGGGCCATACTGGCGGCTTCCGGAACGTTCGGTCTGTCCACGGAAGGAGATCTGTCCCCGGCCTTTTTGACCCTTTTGTTGGGCATCGCGATCATCCTGCTGGGCTACGGGCTGTACGAACCGGCCTCCTATTCCATCGTTCGCCAGGTGACCACGCCGAAGACGGCGGCCATGGGCTTCGCCATGTTGTATGCACTAATGAACCTGGGAGGCTGGCTGCTTTCATTTCTTGGGCCGGCCCGACGGGCCATTGGTATTGGCGGCCTGTACTGGGTTTTTGCAGGCTTGACCTTCATTGCACTACTCCTTACGGCCGCCATCCTGAACCGACGAACAATGACCGACGCCATTGCTTCTGCGCGGGCAGAACGTGGGGAGGCTCCGATTGAAGATGCCAACGATGAGGTAGTAAAGAAACCTGCGGGCCCGCCAATCCCGTGGTCGCAGCGGGTGCTCCAATGGCTGCGCGAGCATCCGATGGCCGACCCCAGGTTTGCGTTCTTCATATTCGTGCTGATCCCGGTTCAGACACTTTTCGCGCATCAATATTTAACCCTGCCGCTGTATGTAAAAAGGGCGTACGAAGGTAGCTGGCTGGGCGCCAACTTCGAGGTTGCCGTCAATTTCAACCCCCTGCTGATCTTCATCCTGGTCCCCATCGTGGCGGCAGCGACCCGTAAAACGAATGTCTACAAGCTGATGGTCGTCGGAACAGCAATAATGGCTGCGCCGACCTTCCTGTTGGCGTTTGGCCCGAGCATACCGATGCTGGTCAGCTACATCTTTATCATGACCATCGGCGAGGCGATCTGGCAGCCCCGGTTCCTGCAGTACGTTGCTGAGACCGCACCGGAAGATAAAATGGGCGCCTATCTCGGGGTTGCCCGGCTGCCCTGGTTCCTGACCAAGATGATCACCGGGCTATACGCCGGCTGGTTCCTGATGCATTACGTTCCGGAAGATGGTGTGTTGGACAGCGGGACGATGTGGTTCTGGTATGGCGTCATCGCCATCATCACCCCGGTGATGCTCGTTCTCGCCTCCCGCTGGATGAAACAGAATTTCAAGAACTGATCGAGGCGGTTCAGTTCACAATCGATACCAGAACATGCCAGGCAGTTTAGCCCGCGCCGACCCAATTAAAATTCTGCTTTGTGGCTGTTTCGATATTCGGTGGGTGTCATGCCTTTGATTTCCTTGAAGGCCTTATTGAACGGTGACAAGGACCGGTACCCCATGTCCAAAGCAATGCTGAGCACCGGAAGGTGGCGGGTTTCCGCCGCAACCAACTGACGCGCCACTTCCTCGATTCGATATTGGTTCAAAAAGCGATTGAAGTTTCTGTAACCGAGGTGCCCGTTGATCAGACGGCGCAATCGGTATTCTTTGACATCCAACTTGTCGGCCAAACGCCGAATGGTGAAACCCTCCTCACAGAAGACTTTCTCCTCGCCCATCAACCGCTTGAGCTCGTCAATGACAACCGCTCCATGAGCGCCTTCTTCCGCATCCACTTCCTCGGGTGTCTCCGAAGGAAACACGAACGGAACCGGCATAGCTGGCTGGCCTCGGCGAAAACCGAGATAACGTGTGCAAACGCCAAGAGTGAGAAGAAAAAACGCCGCGGAGAGCGATGTGTCCAGCAGGTTCGACCGCGCTGTGCCAAGGCTGAAGAACTCGACCGCGTTGATACCCAGAATAACGATTCCTCCCAGCGACATGCTAACCATGCGAGCGCGCCGGCGGCTTTCGACAAGGTCAACACGCCAGTCTTTAAGCGCTGCATAGAGGGCCAGTATTATCAGCGTCGTGTTGATTAATATAAAGGGGAGCAGCGCCAGGCCGTGATGGGCAACATCTGAGCGCATGAACCAATGGACTATGCCGCGAAAGTCTCCGAATGTGATGTAGTGCCCGACCACTCCAGCCACGGCGTACACCGCATAGATCAGCAAGTAGACCCATTTCCACCGAAACACATCTTCAAAAAGCGATTTCGCGAGCAACCAGAAAACGAACGGAGAAGCTGCAACCAGCAAGTTCAGCGGCATCTCCAACAACCGCCAGTCCCACTCCAGCGTGATCGTTAACATGTGTATTCCGGCGACACACAGGGCAAAGATAGCTCCCAGGATCGCGCTTGGCCTGTGATGATTGTCATTGATCAGGATCAGCGCCAGAAGAACCAGCAGCGCAGTGTTGCCAGTGCGAAAGAACAGATCGAGCGGAGACATCATTTACCGCCTCATGCCGACGGATGAGTAAGTGAGCCATCGGTCTTCCTGGATTATCTCACTTCGGGAGACGGACGGACAATGCGGGGAAGGATGATGCTGAAGAGAGGAGGCAAAACGGGAGGGAGGTGCAACCGGACGTCCCTGTCCGGTTGACCGCGGAATCTAGGGTCGGATCGTCCAATGCAGATCCGGGACCGGCATGAGTGAGGTGGAGCCCGCCACTTGCATATCGACGATGAGCCAGGCAGTGTTTTCGCCCGTCAGGCTGTGGCGCCAGATCAGATCGTCGGTGCCATCGCCGTTTAAATCACCGGTGGCTGCGACTTGCCACTCGCGGGTCACATTCACGCCAAGCTGAATGTCTTCGGCACCGTCATCACCTGGATTCAACGTAACGATAGAGATGCCGGTAGCGTAGTCGCGCCAAAGGATGTCCATCGATCCGTCCCCGTCGAAGTCACCGACACCGGCCAGCTCATGTTGGCCCGGCACGTCCGTCGTCAGATGAAGTTCGTGAGACAGCGTTTGTCCATTCATCAGCCAGATCAGCAGGTCGAACGTGTCCTGGTTCACCCAAAGAACATCTGCGTGAGTGTCCCCGTCGAAGTCGGCTACTGCCACGGCCGACCAGGTTTGATCTTCAATTGCCGTAAAGGGCGTCAGAGCAGCCTGCCCCAGAAGATCCACGATCAGGGCGTTCGCGCCGGTGTCGTTGTGCCTGACAAGGATTTCGGGGCCTGAATTTGCGTCGAAATCACCACTGCCGACTATCTGCCAGGCGGGGGCAAGCTCAAAGTGGACCGGAATCGCGTCGCCGCTGAGCAAAACGAGGATCTCTCCGGTGATCGGATGCCGCCAGACGAAATCCGGCTGCTGGTCTTCGTTCATTTCCTTCACTACTGCAAGCGTCCACTGTGAATCCCCCTGCAGCTCCAGTGGCAGCTCCGCTACGATTTCAGCATTATCCATAAGCCAAACAGCGTTTTCACCCGTTACCGTGTGATGCCACAGGATGTCGGTATATCCGTCGCCGTCAATATCGGACAGTCGATCGTACGGCTTGACAGCTTGTGAGCTGCTGCTGGTGCTGCCGTGGCGCTCGATTGACCAATTTCCGGCCCAGGTGGTGGCGTTTTCGTATTGGTACAGGATGCCTTCTGCACTCGCGGAGATCGGATCAAGGCGACCCTGCAGCGTCAGACCATCCAGGAGCGAGCCCTGAATATTTCCATCTGGCTCGATCTGGATAATACCGCCCGAGTGTTCGATAGCCGCAGAAAAGTGATCCCACTGCCATGGAAAGTGATGCCACTGCCCAGGATAGTAATTCCCCCGCCAGAAGGGGCTGCAAGTCGGCAGGTTGAAACTGAAGTCAAGGTCAACAAAGCCTAGCCATGACACTCGCAGCGAGTAGTCCCAACCGAAATTGAAGGGCCAGCCAAATCTACTTCCAAAGTGGAACGGCCGGCAAATCCCGGAGCCGATGTGGGACGGTGAATTCAAGCCCAAGCCGAGGCCTAAGCCGAAATCAAAGTCAAAATCAAAGTCAAAATCAAAGTCGAAATCAAAGTCGAAATCACCCGGCCAATATCTAGCGGACCCTGGAAAGCCGCGGTCGAGAAGGAAAAAGGCACTGCCATCAGCCGCTATGATTGCCACCAGGCGGCTATTGATGACGATGTCAGAGCCGGGGTCAGTGCCCGTCATGGAAACCGGTCCCGAGTAATAGCCAGCGGAATCCTGCAGCGGTCCGTCAACGGCCGTCCGCCAGCCGGTGAAACTCCCCCCGGTACCGTCGGCGAAATAGCGACCGGAAATATCGCTGGCCGTGGCTTGGCCATTGATGTTAGCCCCGCCCAGCGTTACAAACTGGAACGAGCCATCGGATCGAATGCGAATATTTTTCTCGATGTACCCTGTGTCATCCACGGCATCGTAAGCTGCGAGCGTGCCGTAACCCCCGGCATCGACGATCAGCGCGAACTCGCCATCGTCCCCCGGTCCCTGGTAGGCCCCAATGTAAATGCCCTCATAAGGGCTCTGCGCCAGCGCAAGGACAGGGACCAGCAGCGATGCCGCCCAAACCAATCTCGCGCGCCAAGATAAGAATTGTCGGTTCATTTTTCACGCCTCCGAGTTGCATGGATTGCCGAGTGTTTTACTCAGCCGTATCTCATTCATACATCGGTTGCGCCCAACAATCTTACGTAAACTGAACAATGCTGACTGATTTCAAAATCCAACAGATATTTTCAGTTTCAGCAAACAATTTTCAGCAGCGGACGGCCATTCAGGCCAACGCCCGGGAACAAGCCAGGCCGGGTAAACCTCACGCAAGGTAATCGAACCATAAACAATCCGAAAGCGTCAGTTCCTCCCTTTAACACAGGAAGTTTACTGACACCCTACCCCCGACAGATTCGTAATATTAAGTGTATTATTCGTCCCATATTCTGAATTGGCCGGCAATAACAACCTGTAAATTAACAAAGCGGCCATGCACGCCACCGAAAAGAGCGAAACACCATGCCGAAAGAAATTCTAACCAATGTCGAACCCGGTGAGTTTCCGTTTCCGATCATCGATGGGCCGGAAGAACCGCGGTACCTCACATGGATACGAAATCACTCCAACTACATGGCCGTTCGTGGGCTGCCGGACTATGCCAGACTTGTCGGCGTATTGTTGCGCGGAATCTTCATTAATTCCCTGGTATTCCTGCCATACCTGATCATCCTTTCCATCGGAGTCGCGGCGGCGAATTTGTTCCTGCCCCCGTTTAAATACAGCGTGATCTCGCTCTTTATCGGCGTAATTATCGTGCTTTCCTTTCCGTTGCTGACACCTCTGTTCAAGATAGTGCGCCACCGGGCACAGCTTCGCACTGGCAGCGACAGCTCCGTGAAGGCGCGCGACAAATACGAACGCGTGTTTGGCGGCATTCTGATCCTGATCCTCGCCGCGGTCGGCTTCGAGTCAATGACGTTCTTTCTGGACAATTTTCACCAGCTCGTCACCAACCGTGAATTCGGGGGTAAGCAGTTTGCCTCGATAGTAGCAGTTGCCGCCGTTATCCTGACCAACGCGGATAAGGTGCTTTCCCTGTTCGCGGGCGTGGCACGAAAATTGGCGATCATTTTCATTGGTATTGTCGGCCTGCTGGTACCTTTGCTCGTCGTCCTTTTTATAGCGGACTTCCTGGTCTTCAGCCCGCCATCCCTGGAATGGTCCTTTTGGGTAATCTCGTCATTGTCCGTTTTGAGTACGTTGATATTGATCGCCCTGGTTCTTGGCATTTTCTTTGGTTTCACAGCGATGGATGCCCTAAAGGCGTTAATGTTGCTGGCCCTGGTAAGTGTCGTTACCGGTGGGATCTATCTTATGCTGGACGAGGCGTCCATAAAAAATGAAATCTATGACCAACAGCTACACCAGGCATTGGATGAACTCGATGAGGTCTTGATTTTATCCACTGACAAAGATCGATTGGAGCCCATACGATATTACGACACCAAAAAGTTAGGCGCAGGTGTCCGACTGAAACATATTGAGGAAGACGCAAACAAGCTGGTTAAAAATGTTGCGATACAGCTGAGTGATACGGCAAAGCCAGTTACCTCATTGAGCGAATTGATGGCATCTTTGGAATACAATCGTTCATTCGAAGCCGAATATATTAATACTGAACAATTTCCGCCCCGGCCCCGGCCCAAGCCCGACCCCTACCAGAACTTGATTGACCTGGCTGACAGTGCTTTTCTTTTCGATCTTCGCTCATTAGTCGAGGAACTCAGAAAACAACCGGACACCTCTCATTTGGACGAAGATATTGCCAGGCTTCAGAACAGGGTGAAAGCCATCCCGCTGGATATTTTTCAGAAACAAACACCTGCTGAATTTGTCAAGATGCTTTTGGAATTGACACTCGACGATCTCAATACACTCATTGATCGAGAGATAACGAAAGATGACTTTGGGTGGGTCGACCTGGAACCTTCTCCTGAGTATCCGGAACTTTCAGCGCTCGTTGAGTTATCGGATACAAAATTTGTACTCGATACCCTCGGCGAATATCTTCTGAATGCGCGCGTGGAACTTGCGGTCATGGCCAACTATTCACGAACGCGGTACCCGGAATTTTACAAAACAACCTCGGCAAAAACGGCCCATCTTACGGGTTTTGTGATGAAGTTATTTCTTTTGATCATGCTGGCAATTGTTTTGTGGCTCATCGCGCGGCTGACCGTCGACGTCAACCTGACCTCGATCCACGGCCTGTATCGCGATCGCCTGGCCTCCGCCTTTCTGGTGGGGCAGGACACGAAGGGTGACGTTGATATCGAAAAAGACCTGGATCTCGCGGAAATCTGCCGCCACGAGGCCGGCTCTACCGCGCCCTACCACTTGATCAACGTGGCACTCAACCTGCAAAACAGCAAGGACATCAGCATCCGCGATCGACAAAGCGACTTTTTCGTCTTCAGCAAAAAGTTCACGGGCGGACGGCACACCGGTTACTGCCGGAGTGAAAACATGGAACTGGTCTTTCCGCAGATGGGTCTTGCGAGCGCGATGGCGATCTCGGCGGCAGCCGCCTCGCCGAATATGGGCAGAAGCACGAGTCCTGCGTTGCTTGTCATCATGACGCTGCTCAACATTCGCCTGGGCTACTGGATACCGAATCCGGGCCGCCTGGAGCACTGGCTGTGGAAGCGCAAAGGCAAAGAAGGGAAGAAGAACGGATATACGTTTGAAGAAATTTTCCAGGAAGAGTTAATTGAAATCACTCGGCGTTGGGAGCAATTGCCCGATGGCTCGGAGCGCGAGCTATCGGCCGCGCATCTGCAAAAACCGGCATCCGAGCACGGTTTGGTTGGTATCGCTTATTCGGGAGGCGGCATTCGCTCGGCCACAATAAATCTCGGAATTACGCAGGCGTTGCACAAACACGGTGTCTTCGATCATGTGGACTACATGTCCACGGTGTCTGGCGGTGGCTATCTCGGTTCGAGTATCAGCGCCCTGATGCGCCGTAAAACCAAAACCGTCAGCGAGATCAAGGGGCAGGTGAGCCTGAGGGAGGCTGAGACTGGTGAGCAAGTTGTTGCCGTCTCACCGAAGCCAGGTTTGGTATCCCGCATGTCTCATGCAAAGACCGGCACGCGCGAATACAAGTATGCAGCTTATGCGAAAATCGCAGTGAAGGAAGGAGACAAGGTCAAGAAAGGGCAACGGCTGCTGAGTGCAAAAGTGTCCCCGGGCAAGGGGCTGGATTCGTTCAGTGCGGTTTATGACTGGCGTGTAAGGCCCGGAGCCTTGTTGCGTGAAGCAGCGGGCTTGATGAATGATACCCACCGTTGGATCAATGTTTCGGACGGCGGCCACATAGAAAATCTCGCCGGTATCGAACTTCTGCGCCGGCGTTGCAAATACATTGTCATAGGGGATGGCGAAGCGGATCCGAAACACCACTTTGGCGGCCTGGCGACCCTTATCCGAACGGCTCGCATCGACCTTGGAATACACATCGAGATCAACCTCAACACGCTGCGACTCGGGGAAAATGGGCTCAGCCAGAGCCACTGGGCTATCGGAAGAATCCACTACCCCGAGCCGTATGAAAAGGAGCCGGGTTACCTTCTGTACCTCAAGTCGTCTCTTACCGGTGATGAGGACGAGGTGATCCAGCAGTATCATCATGCCAATCCTTCCTTCCCTCACGAGTCGACGGCTGACCAGTTCTTTGGCGAGGGACAGTTCGAGGCATATCGAAGCCTGGGTCAACACATGGCTGAGCAAATACTAAAGGACTCAATAGTGAGCACTGGCAAAATGAGCTATGCCGAACTTGGGGATTGGTTCCGCAAGTTATATGAATCAGAGCCTGGCTCGACCCGAACAGGGCCCTCATAAAGGGGCCACGCTATCGAGATGGACCGGCTGAAAAAGGCGAAAACACCCTGTAAACAATCTGAATCAACAGTTGACGGCTATGCAGAAATTCCAAACCACCCGTCTCGTATTGCGCGCTTTGGAAAAACGCGATGCCGAGTCCTTTCTCACCATATTTTCCGAACCGGAAACCATGCGCTACTGGTCTGCCAGCCCAATTGCCAGTCTCGAAGAAGCACATGAACTGCTGAAGCGAGAGTTCGAGTTTACCGATTCCGGTGCGGCCCGTACCTGGGGAATCGCCTTAAGTGACACCGATTACGTCATTGGTAAATTCACTTTGTTCCAGTTCTCGGAGCAGAATCGCCGGGCCGAGGTGGGGTACGTTCTGGCACACCAGCACTGGGGTAAGGGTTACATGTCGGAAGCGATGCGCTGCATCCTTGATCATGCCTTCAACGAGCTGGACCTGCACCGCCTGGAGGCCGATACGGACCCTGAGAACGAGGGCAGCCTCGCATTGCTGGAAAAATTCGGATTCCGGCGCGAAGGCCTCTTTCGTGATCGCTGGTTACTGGATGGCGCATGGACGGACAGTGTCATGCTGGGCTTGCTTAAAGACGACTACAAAGCCTTGTTCTCTGGTCAAGGCATTGAGTAAGAGCGGTCAGAAGATCATTGGATGGAATAACCCTGAGCAGAACCGGCTTCCTGGATCAACTTCTGGTGTCCGGGAAAGCGGCCATTGCCGAACCCTGGAATTTCCGTCTATAATCATGGACATCCTGACATGGAAGTTGAGGATATTTGAACATGGAACAGTTCAACGCTTTCTATCATTCGACGCCGGAAGGCCGTCTTCCCGACCGCCAGGCTTATGTCACCGAAACGACCAAACGTCTGAATCGTGAAGCCATGCGTTTGCATTTCCGGCACTTTGTTGTGTGGCTGTCAACCACGCTGGTCATTGCCTACGTGTTCTACCTGGGCGGGTTCGTCATCGACGGCGTCATTGGTGGGGCGCTGCAGTGGACATCGGTTGTCCTGGCGATGTACCTGGTCTTGTTCATCATCACGGGCCACCGGAAAGTGCACAGTGCGCGCGCGGCCAGACTGTACTGGTTGCTGAACGATGCAGAAAAAGCACGGTCCGCGGCTGTAGTTCCGGATGACGGCTTGCAGGCTTGACGTTCAGAGCCTGGGTGCCTCTGTGCTATATTCAGCGGGTATTTGGCCAATCTAAATCTGGGGACAAATCGCGGGCCAACGGTGCCAAAGCGTTTTGGGCCAGTCCGGAATGGTCATGTTCAAAATGGCAATGAATGTCGATAATATTGAATACATTCCGAGCTTTGCAAGCCATCTGGCAGAGTAAATAAGCAATAAATTGGACATCTATACCGGCGCAATACTTCTTAGCCTCATCACTTATATTGCGGTCGGCAATTACGCAGGCCGACGGGTAAAGAAACTCGATGACTACTTCGTCGCCGGCCGCCGTGCGCCTACCCTGCTCATTGTGGGCACGCTGGTAGCGAGTGTACTCAGCACCAATATTTTCCTCGGCGAAACCGGCTTCGTGTACGAGGGTCAGGCGGGTCCGTACCTGCTCTGGCCGCCGATCGGTGCGATGGGCTATATTTTCGGGGCCCTGTTGTTCGGACGCTACCTGCGCCGCAGCCGCGCCATTACCGTGGCGGACTATTTCGGCAAACGATTCAACTCACAGCGTGTCCAGACGGCAGCGGGTATCACCATTATTTTCGGGCTGGGCGGTTACTTGTTGGCCGTCACCCAGGGTACGGCTTTCCTGCTTACCCACATCACCGATTTCACGTTCACCCAGGGGTTGATTATCTCCTGGGTCAGTTACACGGCATTCACCATGTATTCGGGTTCACGCGGTGTAATCCTGACCGACACGCTGATGTTCCTGTTGTTCACGTCGGTGGCGATGCTGGCCCTGATTTTCCTGGTGCAGGATGCCGGGGGGTGGGTGGCGGCCGTCAAGGGGTTGGCCGTGCTGCCGGAGAAACCGGACCTGATGGCCTGGCACGGTATTGTCGGTGCCGACACGCCGTTCACTTCTGTATTGGATTTCACGCTGTGGAACATCACGCTGGCGCTGGCCTGGGGCCTGGTATACGCGGTCAGCCCCTGGCAGTCGAGCCGTTACCTGATCGCCCGTGACGAGCATGTGGTGATGCGCGCGGCCTGCATCGCGGCCATTTTTCTGATCCTGATGGAGCTGACCCTGTATTTCGCCGGCGCCGTGATCAACCTCAGCGATCCCGGCATCCAACCCTCGGAAGAGGTGATCATTTATGCCGCCCTGAACCTGTTGCCGGAACTGATGGGCGCCCTGCTGCTGGCCGGTATCATGGCCGCAGGTTTGTCCTCGGCCTCGACATTCCTGTCGCTGGTCGGATTCAGCGTCAGCAACGACCTGTTCCGGCATGACGCGGTCGATGAAAAAAGCATGCTGAAGTTCAGCCGCGTGGTCATGCTTGGAGTCGGGGTCATAACGCTGGTGATCGCCTTTTTCTCCCCGGTCGATATTTTCTGGCTGACTTATTTCGTCGGCACGCTGTTTGCTTCATCCTGGGGGCCAGTGGCGCTGATGAGCGTGTGGAGTAAGCGAATTACGGCTGATGCCGCGTTCTGGGGCATCGTCAGTGGGTTTGTATTCAATGCCGTGCCCAAAGGCCTGGAACACCTGGGGTGGATCGAACTGCCTTTCTGGCTGGATCCGATCCTGCTCGGCGGGCTGGTCAGCCTGGTCGTGGTGCTGGTGTTAACCCGCTTTGGCCGGGTAAGCCGCGATGAGCAGGTCTATCGCTTGCAGTTGCACCGGGTTCCGGAAGTAGAGCTTAGCCCCTCGAAGTTACGATTAACGCGCTATGCTCCGTTGATCCTGGCTGTTTACAGCGTAACCATGTGCGTCATCCTGATCACGGTTTACGTGCAACCGTACCAGGAAGTCACCGGAACCCTGAACCCGCGCGGCGGCATCAATTGGTTGAGCGGCGAGTCCCTGCTGGTATTTGCCGGCCCGGTCGTGGTGCTGCCATCCGCCTGGATTGCCTGGCGCATGATTCGCAAGTCCTATGGCTGACGGGTGTGTTGAAGAAAATCGTGTTTATCCCGCTGCCAGCACCTCGGTAATAAGCGGTTTATGACGATCAACAAATTTCTCCAGGGCATGCTTTGCCCCGGAAAGATGTTTTTCGGTCATGGGCAGAGACAGGAACAGGTCGCCGCGACTGCACACCAGCACGCCATCAAGCAGCAGTTCCATGTGCAGCAAAGGGCGCAGGGACCGGCATCCAGCGCTGATGTCGGCCGTTCTTTTCGTCGGCTTGCGCGAAAAGTGAATCGCAATAATGGAACCCATGCCGTTGGCGTACATCGGTACCGCTTTCGCGGCAAACATTTCATTAAGCGAAATCCGAAAAGCCTCTGACCGTTCAAAAAATTCCGCCGCTCGCTGCGGCGTATAGATTTTGCTCATGGCTGCGCAGCCGGCGGCCATCGAACAGGTGTTGTTATTGAAGGTGCCGGCGTGGTTCCAGTTGCCTTCAAGTTTCGGGTTGAAATGCGCCATGACTTCGGCGCTTCCGCCGAATGCACCCGTCGTCAGCCCGCCGCCGATAAATTTTCCCAGCGTGGTCAGCTCGGGTTTGATGCCCAGCATGCCCTGGGTGCCCGCAGGGCCGATGCGGGCGGTTTTGACCTCATCGAAAATCAGCAGCGCCCCGACTTCCCTTGTCACCTGACGAAGCATTTCCAGGAACTTCCTGTTACCGGGAATGTTGCCTCCGGCACCCAGGATGGGCTCGACGATGACGGCAGCAAGTTCATCTCCCGCATTCCTGATGACCTCTTCCGCTCCCTCGGTGTCGTTGTAATCCGCCAGAATGAAATCAAAAGGGATATTGAGCGAACAGGGCCCGTCCGGAAACTTGATGATGCCGCCGTGATAGGCACCCCTGAAAGCGACAAACTTGCTGCGGCCTGTCACCAGCCGGGCCGTGGTCAAGGCCCAGATATTGGCCTCGGTGCCAGAATTACAGAATCGAATCTGATCGATGCCTGGAAAACGCGTGCACAGCAGCTCCGCCAACTCCCGTTCGTAAGCGGTCGGCCCACCGATGGCGATGCCGGTATCCAGGGCCTTGTGAACCGCTGACTTGATGATTTCGTCCGAATGACCGAACAGGCCCGCGGAGTATTCACCAACGAAATCGACGTAGCAGTGACCGTCCAGATCGACCAGTTCAGCACCCTCCCCCGCCACCATGGTCAAAGGAAAAGGCGAATAATGGAGAACCGTTCGCGTGTTGCCGCCGGGTAGATACCGTTCAGCGCTTTTGTCTGCAGTCATGCTCAGAGGGTTTGCAGATACATACCGCATGCGGGCGTCTTCAATTGCGCGATTCAGTGATTCCACGGTATTCACCTATCTGATTGCTTCCAGGGCGACGGCGATTCCCTGTCCGACACCAATGCACATGGTGCATAGCGCCAGCTTTCCACCGTCACGCTGCAATTGATCGAAGGCGGTAAGCGCCAGGCGTGCGCCGCTCATCCCTAACGGATGGCCCAATGCAATGGCGCCTCCGCGGGTGTTGATTCTCGGGTCGTCATCAGCCAGCCCGAGTTGCCGGGTACAGGCAAGCGCCTGGGCTGCAAAGGCTTCGTTGAGCTCGAGAATGTCAAAATCGTCCAGGGCCAGGCCCAGGCGCTTGAGCAACTTGTTGCTTGCCGGAACCGGGCCGATGCCCATGGTCCGCGGCGGCACACCGGCAACGGCCATGCCGAGGATGCGGACCCTGGGTTCGACATTATGGCGCCTGGCTCCCTCCTCCGAAGCCAGCAGCAGAGCCGCCGCGCCGTCATTTATCCCGGAGGCGTTACCCGCCGTCACGGTGCCCTGTGGAAAAAGGGATTTCAATTGAGCAAGTTTTTCCAGCGATGTCGCGCGCAAATGCTCATCGAGTTCGACAATCACTGGATCTTTCTTGCGCTGCGGGACCATTACAGGACAAATCTCTCCTGCCAGTCGTCCATCCTGCTGGGCCGCAGCCGCCTTGGCCTGGCTCCAGAACGCGAACCGGTCCTGGTCCTCGCGGCTGATGTCGAACTCTTCGGCCAGATTTTCCGCCGTCTTGGGCATGACTTCGGTACCGTACTGATCCTGCAGTTTTTTATTGATAAACCGCCATCCCATGGTGGTGTCATGCATTTCCTGAGTGCGCCCAAATGCGCTTTCCGCCTTGCCGATCACGAACGGCGCCCGCGACATGCTTTCCACCCCGCCGGCGATCATCAGATCGCCCTCTCCCGCCTTGATGGCAGAGGCAGCGCTGCCCACGGCATTCAGGCCTGATCCGCACAAGCGATTGATGGTGCAGGCCGGCACTTCCTGCGGTAAACCGGCGAGCAGGCTGCTCATGCGGGCCACGTTGCGGTTGTCTTCACCGGCCTGGTTGGCGCAGCCCAGCATCACGTCATCGAGGGCGGCCCAGTCAACACCGGGATTCCGCTCCATCAGGGCCGTTATCGGAATCGCGGCCAGGTCATCGGTGCGCACCGGGGCAAGGCTTCCCCCATAACGCCCAACGGGCGTGCGGATGGCATCACAAATGAATACATCTGTCATTTTTCCAATTCCTCGTGGCTTATTCAGGCGGCATGATCGGGGCGCCGGTTTTGCTTTCAACCTCTTCGAAAGTAATGCCCGGAGCCAGTTCTACGACCCGGAATCCTTCAGCTGTGACGTCGACCACAGCCAGATCGGTATAGATGCGCGACACGACTCCTGGCCCGGTCAAAGGATAGCTGCACGCCTCGACCAGTTTCGGATCGCCGGTCTTGGTGGTGTGCTGGGTGATCACGTAGATGTGCTTCACGCCCTGCACCAGGTCCATGGCGCCGCCCACCGCGGGGATGGCACCCGGCGCACCCGTGGACCAGTTGGCGATATCCCCGTTTGCCGCCACCTGCATGGTGCCCAGCACACAGACATCGATATGCCCGCCACGTATCATGCTGAAGCTGTCGGCATGGTGGAAGTAGGCGGCACCGGGAACTGCCGTCACATACTTTTTACCGGCATTCATCAAGTCCAGGTCCCGGTCCTCTTCAGCCGGTGGCGGACCCATGCCAAGCATCCCGTTTTCAGTGTGATAGATGAATTCGCGGCCCTGGGGCACAAACTTCGCGACTCCCAGCGGCAATCAGGGTATCTTCATGGACAGGGTCGGGAACCTCAACGATGCGGTTCACGAAAATACCCGGTGTGATGACATGCTCGGGATCAATTTCACCCCGGGCCACCAGTTTTTTCGTCTGAACAATGGTTGTAGTTGCGGCCATGCACATAAGGGGACTGAAGTTGCGAGCGGTCTTGTTGTAGGTCAGGTTGCCAAGGGGGTCGGCGGCCTCACACTTGATCAATGCAAAATCAGCCTTGAGCCATGGTTCCATCACGTATGCGCGTCCATCAAACTCCCGTGTCTCCTTGCCTTCAGCCAGTACAGTGCCCACCGTCGTTGGCGTGTAAAACGCCGGAATGCCGGCACCCGCCACACGAATCCGTTCAGCCAATGTGCCCTGAGGAACGAGTTCGAGCTCAATCCTGCCCTCTTTGTACAACTCAGGGAACACTTTGGACTGGCTGGAACGGGGAAAGGAACAGATCATCTTGCTCACCTGACCGTTACCAATCAGGGCGGCCAGCCCCACTTCACCGTTCCCGGTATTGTTATTGATAACGGTAAGGCCGGTTGGGCCGTGGTCGATCAATGCATGAATCAGCTCGATCGGGCTGCCCGATGCGCCGAAGCCACCCACCATCACGGTCGCTCCGTCCGGAATATCAGCAACGGCTTCCGCGACGGATGGAAACTGCTTGTCAATCACCTCGTACTCCTCCTGGATAAGGAATAACTACAGGAAAACTTCTGTTTCTTCCCACAGGGCCTCAATGCGGTCGATACGTGCTGTCGCCTTCTGATGAACTTCCTTGGCAACCCGGGCTACGAGCAACTCGGCAATCGCCACGGCCGGCACCGAACTGTCGAACGGGCCAATGGCCGGTACTTCGATTTCACACCAGCAATTGGCCAACTCGACCAGCGGCGACAGTGGGCTGTCTGTGATCGCCACTACGGAAACACCCGAGTCGGCGAAGATGCGGGCCGCGTTGGTTACCTGGCGCCGGTAGCGGAAGAAGTCAAAAACCACGGCCGCATCGCCGGGCCCCGCGTCACTCAGGTCGGTACCGAACGAGTGTTCCTCGAGAAAATGGACACCCGGGCGGACCATGGAAAGACCGCTGTGGAAGGAATGGGCGCCAGCCTGGGAAGTTTCTCCGGAGAGAACCCAGACATTTTTCGCATCTGCTATGGGACCAGCGAGTGCCGCCAGCCGTTTGCCTTCAACCGCTCTGAACGCGGATGCAATTGCGTCGTTGATCGCCACCCTGGCCGGTAAAGCCTTGTTCTTGTCGTGCCTGATCCTCTCGCTTGGACGCGCCAGGCGATGGGACAAATCGCTGCGAACGTGTTTTTGCAACTGCGTGTAGCCTTTGAAACCGAGCTTGTTGGCGAAACGCACAATGGATGGCCGGCTGGTGCCAACACGGCCGGCCAGGTCCGAAACCGTACCGAAGGCAAGCAAGGTTGGCTCGTCGAGCACGGCTTGCGCAATGCGCCGTTCCGTGGGGGTTAACTCACTGCTGACCGCGGCTACAAGATCCGGGGTAGAAGTGGGCGGATTCATTATGTTCATCACGTTACAGTATCGCATATTGAGAGTTCAATGTGTTACATTAATACCTTGAACAAACATGACGTGAAGAGGTGTGAAGTGGCAATTGCAGGCAGATACGTTCCGGCGGAAAGAGAACAGGCATTCCTGGACACGATCGAAAATCCCAAATATGAACGCGACATCGTCAACGGCCTGAAACCGTTCTTCCAGGACAAGGCGCCGGAGGACATCAAGGGCTTTTATTCACCCGAAGAACTTTCGATGCTTTCGAGCCTGCACGGCACAGAACGCGATGTCGAATCGCGCATGCCGGTAAAAATGACCCGGCACTTTTTCGAAATGGCCAAAACCAGCAAACCTCTGCAGCGGATTATCAAGGCCAGCCCCGATGAAACGCTGAACCTGGCCGGTTCCGAGGATCCCGGCTACCAGATGGACTTCGCGCCGGTCGAAGGGATGCTGCACAAGTATGAAATGGGCCTGCTTTATGCGGTCTCCACCTGCTCAGCGCATTGCCGCTTCTGCTACCGCGAAGAACTGATTAGCCAGAAAGATATCGAGCGCCAGGACGGCACGGTCGCCAAGAAAGGGTTGGCAAAAATCAAGGAGGTCACCGATTACGTGCGCGCACACAATGAAATTGTTGCCGCGAACGGTGGGCGCCACCCGGAGACGGGCCGCGAGAAACTCAGGGAGGTCCTGCTTTCCGGCGGTGACCCGATGGTCTTGCCCAACCGGAAGATCGGCGCATGGCTCGCCGCCCTGGCTGAAGCAGGCGTGGAATCAATCCGCCTGGGCACCAAAGAGATGTCTTTTCATCCGAACCGTTTCGACGACGCCTTCCTGTCAATGCTGGATGCCTTTCACGAGACCTACCCGGAAGTCGGTTTCCGGCTGATGATCCACTTCAACCATCCGGACGAATTTCTGCTGAGAGGGCCCGATGGGGCTTATCTCGAGAACCCAAATGGCTCACTCAAATGGCACGAGGACACTCTCCGGGCGATGGAAGCTGTTATTTCCCGTGGCTGGATCAATGTCGAAAACCAGGCGCCGATTATCAAGGGAATCAATGACGATTCCGATGCACTCCGGGTAATGCAACGCGCCCTGTATCGGGTAGGCGTTGGCAACCACTACTTCTTCTGTGGCAGGGACATCGTGGCCTACCGGGCCTTTAACGTGCCAATCGAAACCGCATGGAACACCTTGAACGAGTCCCAGAAGGGCTTGTCCGGGGTGGAAACGCATGCGCGCTTGTCGATCACTCATTACAAGGGCAAGACCGAGGTGGTTGCCGTCACCAACGAGCCGATCCCCGGCGTGCCCGGAACCGAAAATGGTGTGCTGATCTTCAAGATCCTGCGCAATGCGCTGGACGCCCCGGACCGCGGAAAAGTCTGCATAGTCGGGCGTAATCCGGACGCGCTCTGGTTCGACGATTACGAAGATCGTGTCATTTTCGACGAGGCTGGATTGTTCGACTATACGCGTGTTGACAAAAAAACAATCGAGGCCGCTTAGTCCGTAGCCGTAAGTTGAGGCTGGCATTCAATTCCCCTCAGGGGACGCCCGCAGCCCGTAGTCTTGCATTCAAGCCCTTCGCAGACCGATGGGTTATGATTGCACGACTTCAGGACGGGGAATAATGCTTGCCGGAAATTGCTGCCACAAGTCTCGCCAGACGCTGGCAACGATTGGACAAAGGCCAGCTGGTCAAGTGGACCGTCTATTCCCTGTTGCTGCTCAACTGGGGTTACTACGCAATCGAGGAATCCTACATCGCCTCGCATACATTGCGCCAGGGTGGCACTTTTCTGCAGTGGACCGAGGAATTCGCCACCACCATCGATGAATTCGCCTGGTTTGGACTGTTGTTCATGTTCGAGCTGGAAACCTACGTGCTGGACGATGCCCTGAAAAAGCGGTGGGTGAAGTGGAGTGTGCACGGGCTGCGCCTGGTCTGCTACATGTTCCTGGTGCATACCGTGTACGCGCGGATCAATTCCATGGTGGACACTTTAGCCGTAGAGCCGGTCCTTACGGTCACCGAGCTTTGCCAGGTAGCCGACCAGGACATTTCATTTGGCGAAAACTACCGCTTTCAAATTGTGACCGCGGAAAATTGCAGCACCCTCTCCAGCGACTCGGTGTTTTTTATGCTGGAACCCTCCGTGATCACCGACAGCGCAGGCCTCGGGCTGGAAAAAAAACACGTCTGGGTTAACTTTGAGGACGCAGTGATGTGGCTGCTCGTGGTCTGGGCCATTGAACTGGCCGTGTGGCTGCAGAACCGCGAAATCACCGGCGGCATCCTGATGGTGGTTAGTCACGCTGCCAAGCTCGGTTACGCCGTGCTGTTCGCCCATGCAATATTCTGGGCCTGGACAGGGCACTGGCTTTACGCCTGGGATCAGTTCCTGTGGATCGCCGGATTCTGGGCCATCGAGATGAACCTGTCCGAATGGCGCGAAGAAATTCGCGAAGAGCATCCGCAAGCGGCCTGATGACGACCTATGGCGCAGGTTCAGAGACGATCCAGGGTATCCCGGCACCACTCGGTGGAGCTGTACAAATGCCTCGAAAGGGAAACCGGAGAGAATTACCCACACCCAGTGGCTGAACGAGGCTGGCACCCTCGAGGCTGACCTGACCGTGACCAGGATGGATGATGAGAGGTTCATGGTCGTCACTTCCGACATCGCCAACCGGCACACGGAGACCTGGATGAAGCGGCACATTGCCGAGCCATATATGAAAAAGGTCAGGGGATAAGCGGACAGCTGAGAATCGCCAGCGAAAGTTGCTCCTGCCGGCGCTTCAGGCCGCTCCCGACTTTGCCGAATCCAAGCCTCTTCATCCTAACAAGAGCTACGAGCAGATATACAAAAGCTTAAGTGGTGTTGAACTGGCTTACCTGGTCAATGCCACTCTATCCAAACCAGTCGTTTTTATGCTTGCTTTTAAGGAACAGCGTGCTTAGTCTCCCTGTTAAACCAAACGACAAATGGACTAAGATTGATCGGATCGCAGCTTGAAATATTTGCCCATCCTCAAATGCCGCGACTGTCATCCGAAAAATTACAGAATTAATAATATGCGTGTCCGAAAAAGCTGGTGCAGATTGTGGCGAACCCTTACCAGGGTATTGCTATTTGTAACGATTGCCGCGTATTCGACTGCTTTATATTCTGCCAACACCATTATTTTGTCAGATTATGTCGGCGTTTACTCCCTGGGACCCTACCTGGAAATTCTGGAAGACCCGGAGGGTAAGTTAAGCATCGAGGAGGTCACTTCACCCGGGTTGTCATCCCAATTTATCAGCAGCTCTGTCGACATACCAAACCTTGGCTTTACGAAATCGGTTTACTGGGTCCGAGTCGGAATACAAAACCTGGATAAGGCAGGCAGCCAGTTTTTGTTGGAAGTCGGTTACCCTCTACTCGACCATATCAAGCTTTACATAGTCTCCTCTGATGGACGAGTCACAACCAGGGAAGGGGGTGATACACAGTATTTTGCCTATCGCGATGTTGCTTATCAGAATGTTATCTTCAAGCTGCCGCCCGAAGCGTCCGCGACGCTCTACCTGAGATTCGAATCAGAAAGTTCAATGCGGCTTCCATTGCGAATTTGGGCGCCAAGCGAGTTTCTCACCCATGTCAACCGTGAGGAGTTGATAAGCGGTACTTACTATGGGTTGATGTTGGCGATGGCCATCTACAATCTGTTCATATTCTTCAGTATCAGGCAAAGAAGCTATTTGTATTACGTGGTTTTTGTACTGTCCTTCGCGCTCCTTGAAATGTCACTTGACGGATTGGCGTATCAGTACTTCTGGCCGGAATTTCCGCAGTGGGCAAACCGGTCAGTTCCTTTCCTGATCGGTGCCGGTTTTTTCTGGGGCCTGCTGTTTGCGCAAAGCTTCATGGATACCAGGAAATTCACGCCCGTTTTGGATCGGGTTATGAGCGTATGGATACTGCTGTCGGCGCTGTTGATGCTTACCTCACTGATATTCAGCTATACGATCAGCATTAGATTTGGAATCATCCTCGCCGTAACAGGCCCCGTCGTCGGGTTCATAACGGGTCTCCAGTGTGTGATGAAGGGTTCGCGGCCTGCGCGTTTTGTGCTCGCTGCTTTCTCGCTTTTTTTAGCCGGAATGGTTATCACCGCCCTGAGTGCGGCGGGAGTTCTGACGGCAACCGCCTTCACCGATAGCAGTCTTCAATTCACCTCGGCATTGCAGGTCCTGCTGCTTTCCTTGGGCCTGGCAGATGGGATTAATGTCCTTCGGAAGCAAAGTGAGGAAAGCGCGCGGGATCTCTTGGCAAGTAACGCAGAGCTTCGCGAATACAGGGAAAACCTGACCCAATTGGTAGAGGTGAGAACCGAGGAATTGAGTGCGGCAAAAGAAGCTGCCGAGGCTGCCAGCCAGTCAAAAACGCAATTCCTCGCGAATATGAGCCATGAAATTCGTACGCCGCTCAATTCCATTATAGGATTCAGTCAAATATTGTGGAAGAAAAAAGGCCAGCATGAGAT
>CAMYKC010000042.1 GCA_947258865.1 uncultured Lysobacterales bacterium | reverse complement strand
GCAATAAACAGCTCGTCGATGAAATCCTCGTCCTTGATTTTCGTTGCTGATTTGCCGGTACCGCCCCGTTTCTGGGCGCGGTAGCGATCCAGCGGCTGTGACTTGGCGTAACCGGCATGAGACAGCGTGACCACGACGTTTTCCTCCGTGATCAGGTCTTCCAGGCTCAAATCCAGCTTGTGCTCCAGTATTTCCGTACGCCTTTCATCGCCAAACTCTTCCCGGATGGCCAGCAACTCTTCATGGATTACTCCCATCAAGCGCGCCGGTTGCGACAGAATCTGGAGAAGTTCCTTGACCTTGTCCAGGATCTCCTCGTATTCCTTCGTCAGCTTTTCCTGCTCCAACCCGGTCAGGCGGTGCAGGCGCATATTGAGGATTTCCTGCGCCTGTACGGGCGATAACTGGTAACCTTTTTCCTGCAATCCGTATTGATCTTCAAGGTCTTCAGGGCGTGATGTTTCAGCGCCGCCCTGCCCCAGCATCGCGCGGACCAGGCCCGGATCCCACAACTGCGCCAACAAGCCCGATTTGGCGTCGGCTGGCGTCGGTGATGCCTTGATCAGCTCAATGACTTCGTCCATGTTCGCCAGGGCTACTGTCAGGCCCTCGAGAACATGGGCGCGTTCCCGTGCTTTTCGCAGCTCGAACAGCGTACGCCGCGTCACGACTTCCCGGCGGTGGCCGATAAAGGCGTCCAGCACCTCCTTCAGATTGAGTAGCTTCGGCTGCCCGTGGATAAGCGCCACCATGTTGATGCCAAAGACACTCTGCATCGATGTTTGTTTATACAGGTTGTTCAATACAACCTCGGGCACCTCGCCGCGCCTCAATTCGATCACGACGCGCATACCGTCCTTGTCGGACTCGTCGCGCAATTCAGTGATGCCCTCGAGTTTCTTTTCCTTGACCAGTTCGGCAATTTTTTCAAGCAGGCGAGCTTTGTTGACCTGGTAGGGAAGTTCGGTGACGATAATCGATTGCTTGCCGTTGGAATCGTCTGTTTCGATATGTGAAAGGGCCCGGACATAAATCCGTCCACGCCCCGTGTGGTAGGCTTCGTGAATGCCCAGCGCGCCGTTGATCACGCCCGCTGTCGGGAAATCCGGCCCGGGCAAATACTCCATGATGCCCTCGATAGACAGCCCAGGATCATCGATCAGGGCAATCGTCGCATCGATGACTTCACTGAGATTATGCGGCGGTATATTCGTCGCCATACCGACTGCGATACCTGCTGAACCATTGACCAGCAGACTGGGCACCCGGGTGGGCATGACCTGCGGTTCCAGCTCGGTTTCGTCATAGTTCGGCGTGAAATCGACCGTTTCCTTTTCCAGGTCGGACAGGAGTTCATGCGCGAGGCGAGACATACGCACTTCGGTGTAGCGCATCGCAGCCGGAGCGTCGCCGTCCACCGAGCCAAAGTTACCCTGCCCGTCCACCAGCATGTAGCGCATCGCGAATGGCTGCGCCATGCGGACAATGGTGTCATAAACCGCGGTGTCGCCGTGGGGATGGTACTTACCAATCACGTCACCGACGACACGGGCAGATTTTTTATAGGGCTTGTTCCAGTCATTCCCAAGCACGTTCATCGCAAACAGAACGCGGCGATGAACCGGTTTCAGGCCATCCCTGACGTCGGGAAGCGCCCGTCCCACGATAACGCTCATGGCGTAGTCCAGGTAGGACTGGCGCATTTCGTCTTCGAGGTTGACCTGCAGCACTTCTTTGGCGAGTTCAGCCATGCTAGAAAATTTCTCCGGAATATATTTTAATTTATTGTTTTAATTATATTTAAATACCATAAATCGAGGCGCGATCTACGGGCCGGCAACAAGGCCTGCCAAAAGGAAAATTATACCATAAATCCGCTAGTTAACCGCCTGTTTCATGCCGTTTTTACCGGCGTTTCCGCAAAGTGCTGGCTCACTTGCCAAAGCACCAGTATCATTTCATTTTTCACCAGTGATCAGAAACAGGATTCGATAACCATGAGCAGATTCAAAAGCGCAATTGGCCGGATGGCCGCATACCTACTTCTCCCCTGTGTTTTCTTCAGCCAGGGCCTGGAAGCCGGCGACACCACCCGGGCCATTATCAAAACCAGCATGGGAGACATTCAACTCGAACTTTATGACGACAAGGCTCCCATAACCGTGGAAAACTTCGTTGATTATGCGAACAGCGGTTTTTATGACGGCACGATCTTTCACCGGGTCATCAGCCACTTCATGATTCAGGGCGGCGGATTCACACCGGATATGCAGAAGAAGACCCCGGGTGAAGCAATCAAAAATGAGGCGGCAAATGGGCTTTCCAACAAACGCGGCACCATCGCGATGGCCCGCACCAACAACCCCCACTCGGCTACCGCGCAGTTCTTCATCAATGTTCAGGACAACATGAATCTCGACTATAGCGGCGAGAACCACTCACGTTCCTGGGGTTATGCCGTGTTTGGCCGGGTTACCGAAGGTCTGGACGTCGTGGATCAAATACGCTTCGTTCAAACCACGACCAACCCGCCTTACAGCGATGTTCCTGTGGATCCTGTTATCATCGAACAAGTCGAGATCATCGACGACTGAAAGCCGGATAGAACCAGGGCAGCATGAGCACCTTATTCATATCCGACCTTCACCTCGAGGACAGCCGGCCCGCAACTGCCGCGTGGCTGCAGGATTTTCTGTCCGGGCCTGCTCGCACCGCCGGGGCGTTATATATCCTCGGTGACCTGTTCGAGTTCTGGATCGGAGATGATGCGCTTTCAACGACCGCGCAGAACCTGGCGCAAACCACTTCGGCGCTCAGCGCGTCCGGTGTCCCGGTTTATTTCATGCACGGCAATCGCGACTTTCTGCTGGGAGAACGTTATGCCCGTATTGCGGGCTTCCAGTTGTTGCCGGAATCCATTGTCGTGGATCTTCATGGCACAGAAACACTGCTCCTGCATGGCGATGCCCTGTGCACCGATGATGTGGAATACCAGGCCTTCCGGCAGCAGGCACGCAACCCGGACTGGCAGGCCGGCGTTCTGGCCATGTCGATCGAGGAACGGCTTGAGATGGCCCGCACAGCGCGGGACGCCAGCATGAAGCATACTTCTGTGGCCGCGATGGAAATCATGGATGTAAATGACGAGGCCGTCGCCAGCGCCTTCAGGGAACACCGGGTGTCCCGGATGATTCATGGCCATACACACCGGCCCGCTTTCCACCGAATCGACCTTGGCGATGGTGAAAAAGCCGAGCGAATCGTGCTGGCTGACTGGTATCAATCAGGTAGTTACCTGGAGGTTACGCGGGACGGCGCCCGCTCTGTTGCCCTATAAGGCCGCCAGGGCGCGCATCTCGTCTTTTGAAAAACCAGCCTCGAGACGGGCTTCCAGGTTGAATGGGCCACGCATGGCTCCCGGGTAGTGTGCCCGGAGTAGCTCCAGAAAAGTTGCAAGCGGCTCCAACCCCTCTTTTTCGCAACAGTAATTGAACCAGTGCGAACCGACCGCGACATGCCTGACTTCTTCAGCCAGGATGATTCGCAGCGCAGCGACGGTCTCCGGGTCGCCTGCAACGGTCAACCGTTCGATCATCCCGGGCGTCACATCGAGGCCGCGGGCTTCCAGGACGCGGGGCACCAGTGCCATCCGGACGAGACAGCGGTCCGCCGTCTTTTCAGCCATCTCCCACAGGCCGTTGTGCGCCGGGAAGGCGCCATACCCGCTTCCCAGTTGCCGGAGCCGGGCCTGCAATAGCCCGAAGTGACGTGCTTCGTCCACGGCAACGGATAACCAGTCGAGATAGTACTGCCGTGGCATTCCCCTGAAACGGTAACAGGCGTCCAGGGCCAGGTTGATGGCATTGAATTCAATGTGTGCAATCGCATGTACCAGCGCCGCCCTGCCCTCGACACTTCCCAGGCGGCGGCGTGGAACCCGCGACGGCTCCACGAGCACTGGACGCTCGGGCCGCCCTGGAGAGCTGATGGGATCGGCCGGTGCATCAGAATCCCAGTCACACCTGCCCTGCCGAACCATCTCGGCGAGCGCCGAAACCGCGTGGCACTTGGTCTCCGGATCTGCAAGGGAGAGGCAGCTCTTTGCAGATTCAAAAAAGCACGTTTTCACTGGCAATCTGCTGCTCTGAAAAACGCTCCAGCTCAGAGCCGCTCAATCAATGCGTCTGCAAAACCGGAAGTGGAAACCTCGGTGGCGTCGTCCATCTGGCGGGCGAAATCATAGGTCACGATTCCAGCGGCGATGGTTTTGGCAAATGCCTGGTTGATCAGCCCCGAAACTTCGCGCCAACCAATGTAATCAAACATCATGCAACCCGAAAACATTAACGAGCTGGGGTTCACTTTGTTCTGGTTGGCGTATTTGGGGGCGGTGCCGTGCGTGGCCTCGAATACCGCTACATGATCCGCCATGTTGGCGCCGGGGGCGATACCCATGCCACCTACTTGGGCTGCCAGCGCATCGGAGAGGTAATCGCCGTTGAGGTTCATCGTGGCCAGCACTTCGAACTCAGCCGGCCTTAACTGCATCAACTGGAACATGATGTCGGCAATGCGGTCCTTGATGACGATTTTGCCTTCCGGCTGCTCCCCGTCGTATTTTTCCCACAGTTCGTCTTCGCTGATCGTGATATCGCCGAACTCTTCCCGCGCCAGTTCATAGCCCCAGTTACGGAAGGCCCCTTCGGTGAATTTCATGATATTTCCCTTGTGCACGAGGGTGACGCTTTCACGGTCGTTGTCAATGGCGTACTGGATGGCTTTCCGCACCAGCCGCCTGGATCCAAACGGCGAAATCGGCTTGATGCCAAGACCCGCGTCTGCAAAGAACTCGACGTTCATTTCCTCGCGCAGGAATTTCGCCAGTTTTTGGTTCTCTGCAGTACCGGACTGGTATTCGATTCCACAGTAAACGTCTTCGGTATTTTCACGAAAAATGACGACGTCGACGTCTTCCGGGTGTTTCATCGGCGATGGTACACCATTGAAATAAGTGACCGGGCGAACACAGGCGTAGAGATCCAGTTCCTGGCGCAGCGACACGTTCAGGGAGCGAAAACCTCCGCCGACCGGCGTGGTCAGCGGCCCCTTGATCGCGACCACCAGATCCTTTATCGCTTCCAGGGTTTCCGCGGGGAAATAGTCGCCGTCGTAGATACCCGCGGCTTTCTCGCCCAGGTACAGTTCTGCCCAGTGCACCTTGCGCTGTCCGCCATAGGCTTTTGCTACCGCTGCGTCCCAGACGCGCAGCGCGGCCCGGGTAATATCAGGCCCGATGCCGTCGCCCTCGACAAAACCCAGGATGGGATGATCGGAAACGACCAGGCGATTGTCGCTAACGGTTATTTTTTGTCCGGATTCAGGAAATTTGACGTGACGGTAGCTCATATTTCTTATTCCTTAATGATGATAATTTCGGGTAATCGCTTATTATACAGCGAGTCCTTAACGGGATATTAATCAACTAACGGCATAATAAGGGGACTTAAGTGAAACACCGGGTGCCAAGGCTCGAATGGGTACTGTTACGGCCTCTGAACATTTACGCATCAAGGGACGCGATGGCCTCTGGCTGGCTCTGGCGGTCATTCTGCATGCCCTGATTTTCCTGATTCCCGTTCAACAGCCGACACCGGAGCAAGAGTCACCCGCATTGGCGATTGCGCTGCTCAGGGCGCCCAGGATTGAGCCGGTGGAAGCCCCGACGCCACCACAGGACATCGTGCTGCCGGAAAAGGGAGCAGTCGTGACTCCTGAGGCGGCGTTGGCAGATGAAATGCCGGACCAGGAGCTAACAAAACAGGAGGACGCGCCGAAAGCGCCAGAGGTGATCACGACGACGGCTCGACTGATCGATTCGGCCGGACGGTTCAAATGGACTTTGCCTGATCAGAAACAAGTCCTGCAACTGGGCATATTCACTCCCCGGGACCTGCCTGCTAACTGGCGGCCGACCCTCTTTACGGAAGAAAACCGTTTCGACGGCATGACACGGCCCGAAAAAACTGAAATTATCGACCGCTGGCTGGCTGCGGACGGCAGTCATAATGTAGTCGTCAATACACCAACCGGCCATACATTCTGTGGCCGGGCGGAAGCCTGGAATCCCATGAGCCCGCTGGTCGAGCACGTCATGATGTTTCGTCCCTGCGGCGGGGGCGGCGAGCGGAGCTTTAAGATGCCGGAGCGCTACCGGAGTAGCCGCGATCGGCTAAGCAGCGCCAATTCTTCCGTGTTCCGCTGAGTCAGGCCTCCAACTGCTCGAAAAGTCTTGCGGCCCCGGCGGCGGGACGGGCGATCAAGCGGTTGAGGTAGTCAGCCAGATAGCATACCTGCGCATCACCTCAGACAGGGTTCTGATAAGATGGACGTGTCAGCGGAAACCGGAAATCCACATGTCATTCAAGGCCATTCTTCTGCCTCTGCTCGTCCAGGTACTGCTCACATTCATGGTTTGGATTTACCTGTTCGCCTTGCGTATCCCGGAAATCAGCAGAAAAAAAATAAACCCGCAAGACCTTAGGGATCGGGCCGAAGCCCATCAACTCCTGACCGTTTCCGCCGCGGCCTCGAATAATCTAAAAAATCTTTTCGAATTGCCGGTGCTGTTCTACGTCGCTGTGCTTTTGTCACTTGTCTTGATGATCCAGGATATGCTGCTGGTCCAGCTTTCCTGGGGATTCGTCGTGTTCCGAATGGTCCACAGCGTCATCCACTGCAGTTACAACAACGTCACGCACCGGTTTATCACTTACGCGACCAGTTGTCTGTTCCTGATGTTCATATGGATCAGGCTGGCCTCATTCATCCTGATGCATTAAGGAGAATAATATGAGCGCAACGAAAACGGTCCGCGGCGGATGCCTGTGCGGTGCCGTCCGCTTTGAAATGGATCTCCCAAGCAAATGGTGTGCGCACTGTCACTGCAGCATGTGTCGTCGGGCACACGGCGCAGGTTACGTAACCTGGGTCGGGTTTGAGAGCGATCATTTCAAGTTGAAAACGGGTGATCATCATCTCCAGTGGTACATTTCTTCAACCGGAGCGCGTCGTGGTTTTTGCGGCACCTGCGGCAGCACCATGCTGTTCGAAGCCGACCGCTGGCCGGGAGAAACGCACGTCGCACTCGGTTGCATTGACGACCCGATCGATCGTGAGCCTCAAGCCCATGCGTTCTACGATTCCCATGTCAACTGGATGCCGATTGACGAAGCCCTGAAGATTTTCAATGGTTGATTTACGGCAGTAACGCGATCACGGGAACAGACCACTGTCCTGGCGGCTCACAGCCAATGGATCGGCTCCAGCTTGTGTTGCTCCAGCCAGGCATTGGCTTTCGAGAAGTGTCGGCAACCGAAAAAGCCCCGATGCGCCGACAACGGTGATGGATGGGGAGCCGTCAGCACCAGGTGCCGCTCTCGATCGATCACGGCGCCTTTTTTCATTGCGTAGCTGCCCCATAGCATGAATACGAGGCTTTTACGCCCGGCATTCAGTTCGCTGACAATCCGGTCAGTGAAATGCTCCCAGCCTTTTCCCTGGTGAGAACCGGCCCGGCTACGCTCCACGGTCAGCACCGCGTTGAGCAACAGCACCCCCTGTTCCGCCCAGTTTTGAAGATTTCCACTGACGGGTGCAACGCCGCCGAGATCATCGCATATTTCCCTGTAAATATTGACCAGGGAGGGTGGCAGAGCGACACCGTCCGGCACCGAAAAACACAGGCCATGCGCCTGGTTTGGGCCATGGTAAGGGTCCTGTCCGAGGATCACGACCTTGACCTGTCCAAACGGCGTGGAGTTCATCGCGTTGAATATGAGATGGCCTGGTGGATAAACGGTCGCGCCGGCGCGCTTTCGCTCCAGCAGGAACTGTCTCAGCGAAGTCATGTAGGTTTTTTCGAATTCGCTCTCCAGCCTCTTTTTCCAGCTGTCCTCGAGCCTGATTTCTCTTCGATTTTTCATTCAGATAGATTTCACAGCTTGAAACTGGGCAGTTCATCCCAAGGTAGCAGATCATTGGCCGGCGCAAAACCCGGCATCAAAAAACAGGATACATCAGGCAAACTATGACCATAAAAACAGACGTCGTCATCATTGGCGCAGGCCCCAGCGGCCTGTTCCAGGTATTCGAACTCGGACTGCTGGATATCCATGCACATGTTGTGGATTCGCTAAAGCAGGTCGGAGGGCAGTGCGCGGAACTTTATCCGGACAAGCCTATTTACGATAGCCCCGCCCTTCCCGTTTGCGGCGCACAGGAGTTGGTCGATCGTCTGATGGAACAGATAAAGCCTTTCAAGCCGGAGTTTCACCTCGGCCAAACGGTGACCGAGCTGGAGCCAATCGATGGTGGGCGATTCCGGCTGTCAACTTCGGCCGGGACGGAATTCGATACGGCGACGGTGATCCTTGCGGCCGGTTTGGGCGCGTTCCAGCCGCGCAGGCTGAGAGCGCGCGGTGCAGAAATCTGGGAAAACAAAACCATTCACTATCGAATTCGCGACCCGGAGAATCTTGTCGGGAAAAATATCATTATCCTCGGCGGGGGTGATTCCGCCCTTGACTGGACCTTGGACCTGCACGGAAAGGCCAAGAGCATCACCCTGGTCCATCGCCGCCCGGAGTATCGCGCCTTGCCGGCGTCCGTAAAAAAGATGAAGTCGTTGGTCGACGGAAAATCACTGCAGGAATTTCACGGTCATGTGCGCGCCGTGATCGACAAAGACGACGCTTTCGGGGGATTGGAAATAGTAGATCCGGACGGCGAACATCATTTCGTCGATGCGGACGAGGTTTTTGTTTTCTGGGGTCTCTCACCCAACCTCGGCCCTGTAGCCGAATGGGGGTTCGACCTGGACAAGCGCCAGATCAAGGTGGATACGGAGAAATTTCAGACCAACATACCGGGGGTTTTCGCAGTTGGCGACATCAATACCTATTCGGGTAAAAAGAAATTGATTCTAAGCGGATTTCACGAAGCGGCGCTGGCCGCATTTGCAGTTCAGTCACACATTCACCCGGACGAGAAAGTGCGCCTGCAATACACGACAACCAGTCCTCTGATGCACAAAAGACTCGGAATCGAGGACTAGTTTCCTACCGGTTGATCAATTCAGGTTGCAGGCTGGAAAATCTGTCCTATTATTAATATGTGACCCACGCACAGTCCCCCCCAATTTCCTGTGTTAAGGGCTCAGGCCCTAGTGGGTCACACTTCTTTCGCGTCGATTAATCCAGAACCGTTCAGAGATTGTCCGGAAGCGTATCCCAGCCATCTACTTCCAGTGCCGCCCGATATCCGTGCCAGGTTGCGTAGCCCAGCCAGGGTATGATGAAAATGAACCCGACCATGGCGGTGATGAAACCGACACAGGTGAAAAGCACCACCAGAATGGCCCAGACCAGCATGGTCCAACGATTTCTCAGGACAGCGTTAATGCTGGAAACAACTGCGGTAATAACGTCCACTTCACGGTTTGCGATAAAGGGCAGCGAGAATACGCTGGCGGCGAAACAGATCCCAGCGAAAATGGCGCCCACCGCAGAGCCTACCCCAAGGTAAATCAGGAGATTCTCTAGTCGTACCGAACCGTCCGACGGGAAGAATATGTGGACCATCGACGCCGCCCGCGCCCAAAGCAGGAAAATAATCAACAGGACCAGGGCGAAGACCAATGAATTGGTAAAAGGCCTTTTCGCCGCCCGAAGCGTTTGAGCCAGGGTGGGCTTGTTGCCCAGGCACAATTGCCTGCTGACGGAATACATTCCGAAAGCCAGCAGCGGCGCCACGAAAACGAAGCCCGAGAGTAGACTGATCAACAAAACCCAGCCACCAGCCTTCCAGGCCACCCAGGTGATGCTCACGGACAGCAACCAGCAGAATCCGCCCCAGGCCAGGCTCAGGCCCGGCGCACTCTTGTAATCCCGCCAGCCGGCTTTCAGCCAGTCCAGCGGGGAGGCGGGACGCAGGTCCCGGCACGGCGCCACGAATGGTTTCAGGTCTTCGGCTTTTTGATCCGGCATGAGAAGAGTCTCCTTTCCGGCCCCCATATTGCGTCAGGAAAGGGATGCATTTCAACACGCTATTCGATAAGTCAATTACGCGACTCAATTGTTAATTGTTCTAAATAGAATAATTCACAGGAACCATTTCCTGTGTCGTTTCGAGTCAGCGACGTGCGCCAGGTGAAGCCGGAGTCGTGATCGATATCGACCAGAAAGCCGCGGGCCTGCACGATATCGCCTCGTCTGATTTTGCGGAGCTTGTCCAGCAACCGTTTGTTGGCTGGAATCATATGCATGTTTCCGCTATTCCGGATAATGTCCTCATCGGGTATTGGCGCCGGATGCTCGTAACGCGTGAAATACCAGCGCGTGCCCTGGCTTATCTGAATCCGGTCAAGGACGGCCTGGTCTGACATCACACCCCAACCCAGCGCCAGATCCACGGGGGCGAGATCTGCATCACTCCCCCAGTGATAATCCTCTCTCGATAACACCCGGGCGCGAATCCTGAACTCGGCGCGCCGGGTCAGCCGGTAATCGTCCAGAACAAAGATTTCTGCCTGCTGCAGATTGGCCTGGCTGGGCGCTTCGGGGACCAGGATACCCGGGGGATGAACAATATCTCTTAGCTTCCAGTCGCGCCAGGCCGCCACCGCCGCCAGGATCAGAATGACATATAACGCTCTTTTCATTGCGGCAAGGATATAATAGTGCCCTTCCGATTGCTGCTCTGATTCTGAAAAACCGTGTTGAGCCTCAACAATATCAGTTTGCGCCGAGGGCGTAAGCTGTTGTTCGAAAACGTGACACTCCAGGTTCATGCCGGCCAGCGCCTGGGCCTGGTCGGCGCCAATGGCAGCGGAAAAACCTCGCTGTTTTCGATGGTGCTGGGGCAAATCGAAGCCGAAAGCGGTGAACTTCTGCAGAATTCGCATGACCTCATTGCCCACGTTTCGCAGGAAAGCCCTTCCGGACCGGGCACGGCACTGAATTTCGTCATGGACGGAGATCGCGAGTTGCGCGACACCCAGCGTTCGATCAGGGCAGCCAAAGATTGCGATGCGCCGGACCAGATCCATGCACTGTTCGACAAACTGGAGCAGATCGACGGCTTCACTGCCGAGTCCCGGGCAGCCCGTCTTCTTCATGGTCTGGGATTTTCAGAGGCCGAATTCCATAAACCGGTCAGAGAATTTTCGGGCGGCTGGAGGATGCGCCTGAACCTGGCTCAGGCCCTGATGTGCCGGTCGGACATTCTGTTGCTTGACGAGCCCACCAACCATCTCGATTTGCCAGCCATTCTTTGGCTGGAGCGGTGGTTGAAGCGCTACCCGGGTATCCTCCTGGTAGTCTCGCATGACCGTGATTTCCTGGACAGCGTGTGCATGCGCATCGCTCACATCGAGCGTCAGCAAATCCAGGTCTACAACGGAAACTATAGCCAGTTCGAAAGCCATAGAGCCGAACAGTTGTCACAGCAACAGGCCATGTACAAACGCCAGCAAAAAGAAATCAGACATATCCAGAGCTACGTCGATCGATTTCGATACAAGGCATCCAAGGCGCGCCAGGCTCAAAGCCGGCTGAAAATGCTGGACCGCATGACGCGAATTGCGCCTGCACACGTGGACTCCCCCTTTCACTTTCACTTCGGGGAACCCGAGAAGCAACCCCATCACCTCGTACAGTTGGAATCTGCCTCGGCAGGCTATGAGCATCCGGTGTTGAGCGAGATCAACCTGGTGATTTCAGCGGGGGATCGGCTGGGTCTGCTGGGCGTCAACGGCGCCGGTAAGTCGACCCTGGTCAAGGCGCTTGCCGATGGCAGCACCCTCCTGTCCGGAAACCGACTGGTCAGCAAGGACACCAAAGTGGGTTATTTTGCTCAACACCAGCTGGACCTGCTGGATGGGGATCAAAGTCCGATGGAGCATTTGCGCTCGCGCGCTCCGGGCGACCGGGAAGCGGAATTGCGAAACTACCTGGGCGGCTTCGGATTCGGCGGGGAACGGATATTCGATCCGGTCGCGCCGTTCTCGGGTGGGGAAAAAGCCCGCCTGGTTCTTGCGCTGATGATCCGCCAACAACCCAATCTCTTGTTACTGGACGAACCTACTAACCACCTTGACCTCGAAATGCGCCAGGCTCTTAGCCGGGCCTTGATGGAATTCAGCGGCGCCATCGTCGTGATATCGCACGATCGGCACCTTCTGCGAAGCGTTTGCGATGAACTCCTGGTCGTACACGATGGCACGGTCGGGACATTCGACTTGGATCTCGACGACTACGGTGAATGGCTCAGAGACCAGCGAGCCTTGAATGGCAAGGAAAACGCCGCCGGCGGGACGCCTGCGGGTGGCGAGAGGCCCGGTAAAAAACAACAACGGCAGATTGAGGCGGAACGCCGCCGGAAACTGAAACCCTTTACGGATAAGGTTCGCGATATTGAATCACGACTCGAAATGAAGCGGACCAAGCTTAAAACGCTGGAAGCGGACCTGGCGAATCCGGCGATTTATTCAGATCCAGGCAGGAAGCATGAACTGACCGGCCTGATCCGGGATCAGGCCGCTCTGAATTCAGACATAGGGACACTGGAATCCGAATGGCTGGATGCCAGCGAGGCGCTGGAACTGGCCCGCTCAGGCGGTTAGTCAGCACTTCTCACTGGATCGGTTTGCGGAAGCGCAGGGTCATGCGGTCACTTTCCCCAATGGCCTGGTACTTGGCACGGCAGGCCGCTATTTCGTCTTCTCCTTCAATGTCCCGGCACAGTCTCAGCCCCGGCGGCAAGGTCCATACACCGCTCTCATGATCAGCCGTGTCGGCCGGATTGGCGTTTACTTCTGATCGTGCTTCCAGGAATAACCCGGCCTCCCGCGCCAGTTTGACCACCGCCTCTTCGGAAACATAACCACTTTCTGCCGTCTCGGCGGGGTTCGTCCCCGCGGGTGCACGATGCTGGACGAGGCCGAGCACACCTCCGGGCTTCAGCACCCGGGCAAATTCGCTGAACACCATCCCGACATCGCCGCTTCCGATCCAGCCGTGCGTGTTACGAAACGTAAGAACCAGATCGATCGACTCGGCTTCACCCAGTGACGCTGACTGGGGTGGCGAAAACGGCACAATGGCTACCTGGTCATAGATTTCGGGATTTTTCTCGAACTTTTCGAGAAGATCCGACTGCAATCGATAGCGATATTCCGGCTGGTCGGGGACATCGACATCCCAGGTTGCAACGACGAACTGGCCGTGGTGCCGCATCACCGGCGCCAGTATCTCCGAGTACCAGCCGGCCCCGGGCCAGATTTCCATTACGTTCATTCCGTCTTGAAGGCCAAGGAAGGTCAGAGTGCCAACCGGGTGGCGATAGCGATTCCTGTCGATATTGGACTCGGAACGGTGCTCGCCCAGCATTGCGGCTTCGATGCGCGCTTCGACAGATAATTCATCCGCCCACGCAGGAGCCATTGCGATCAAACCGGTGACAATCAATAAAAACCTGTTCATAAATTTACTCCGTCGAAGCTTGTTTTAACGGCCTGGTCTATCCGGCCGCCGGTGACTTGAAACCCTTCCTGAAAGCCATTCCAATGCAAATTCCCGCTATGGAGGCGATGATTATCACGACCTCATCAGGTCGGTCGATACTCTGCAGCGCGGAAAACAGCCCGACCGCCATTCCGCCTCGCACCCTGCCCACATCCAGCACAGACCCGTTGATATCGCCCTTCGAGCGAACTTTTTTCATCAGTAAGGTGTTCAGTGCAAAGATCAACAGGAATAACAAGGCCAACCACTCAAGCAGCGAATCCGGCACAGTCAGCCTGCTGAGACCTGTATCGTGATCGACCATGTAAACCACGGTGCCGCCCAGACAAACCAAAGCAAAAATCCATTGGTGCCGTAACGGCTTATTGAGCGTACCGTCGAGTATGAATGCCAGCGCAGCAACGGCTCCGAACAACGGGCTTTGAGTCGCGTAGATCACGCCAATGGTCAGCAGCATGACAATGACCGAATCGGTCTTTCGCGCCACCAGTCCGGTACTGCGATTAACGATGCGGACCAGGCCCAGAGTTGTGAAAACAACGAGAATTCCTGGGGATTCGACAAACAGCACCACCAGAACCGCGACGCTCATGCTGATGAAAGCGGCCACGTCGTGATCGGGGTCCAGTTCACGGGCCAAAGCCCAGGAAGCAAAAACGACCAGTAAAAAAGTGACGGCCTGCTGAAGAAGCAGGATACCTGTCTCACCCTGCATCCAGCTTATGGCAGCGCCCAGGATGGCGGCCAAAGGCATCAGGATTAAAACTGCCTTGTTGGTCGAATAAGCCGGGGCCAGCGGTCTCCCGATCGAGGTGTATTGATAAATCCTGTGGTTAGCCAACAATTTGCCCCTGTAAACAGATCAACCAATCATACCAATGCGCCCTGGCGATTTCACATCAGGTTTCAGGGCTTTGTTTCACAGGCTGTGAAGCTTCCTGGTCCAGGGTCGCGCTGTGTTGCATTTGTTCGATCAGCCGGGAAACCCGCTGCGGTGACGAAGTCTTTTTCGCGAACAGAGCATATAGCGGCGGCACGATGAACAGGGTTAGCAACGCCGAGAGGGCCACACCGAATACGATCACGATACCGATGGGTCGTCGGGATTCCCACCCTGCCCCGCTGCCGAGCAACAAGGGCATAGCCCCGAACGTTGTCGCGGCGCTCGTCATCAGGATCGGCCGGAAGCGCACGGTTGCCGCCTCCAGAACGGCCTCTCCGATTTCCATCCCACGATCACGCAACTGGTTTGCAAATTCAACGATCAACACCCCGTTTTTCGCTGAAAGCCCAATCAACAGGATCGCACCAATCTGGCTGAAGACGTTAATCGATGCGCCATAGATCAGCAGGCCCAGAAATGCGCCTGTCATGGCCAGCGGCACCGTGACCAGGATGACCAGCGGAATCACGAAACTCTCGAACTGGGCAGCCAACACGAGAAAAACGACCAACAGGGCGAGGCCGAATGTCGTGTAGAGGGAACCTCCGGATTCCAGGTACTCCTTACTCTCGCCATCCCAGCTGATCCGTGCAGACGCAGGCAGTGTCTCGCTGGAGATTCTGATCATGGCGTCGATCCCCTGACCCAGGCTGACGCCTTCGGCGAGACCAGCCTCGATCGTGATGGAGCGCATCCGGTCATGGCGGTTCAGCCGCGATGGGCCGGCTGTTTCCGTGATGCGAACGAGGTTCGCGAGCGGAATGAGGTCGCCGGTCAGATCGGAGCGAACATAAAGATTCGTCAGGTCATCCGGGCTGGACCGGTCCGCTTCTTTACCCATCAGGACAACGTTGTATTCACGGCCCCGGTCAATATAAGTCGTCACCCGCCTTGAACCCAGCATGGTTTCGAGTGTCCGGCCGATCGAAGCCAGGGAGACACCCAGTGTAGCGGAGCGGTCCCGGTCGACCGCAATGTCCATCTGGGGCTTTCTCTCCTGGTAGTTGCTGTCTGCCCAGTACCATTTCCACCGGACGGCTGTCCGCGCGCATACCGAAACTGCTGCCGTGGGAGACAAACGAGCGCACTCCCGGCAGCTCATCGAGTCTCTCACGCAGTCGCGCACCAATTTCCTTGTCGCTTTCCTCACGTTGATTCCAGTTTTCGAGCAAAACGATGGCCCGGGCACTGTTGACCTCCGCGCCACCCCAGGTTCCCGGCAGACGGGTCAGAAACCGCCTGACTGAGTCCGAATCACCGATTTCCTCGAGCAGGATGGCCTCCATTTCTCGCGCATAGCGATCCATGTATTCCAGGCTTGCGCCTTCGGGAGCCCGCAACAGAATGAAGAACGCGCCCCGGTCTTCCGACGGCGCATACTCGGTGGGCAACAGGCGCAGCATCCAGGCTGCAAGCACGGTCAGCAGCAACACGGCAAACGCAGCAAGCCAGGGAAAGGCAATGACTTTCACCAACGCCCTGCGATAGGCCGCTGCAAAACGCCGAAACTGATTATCCACCTTTCGTGTCAACCCGGACCCCAGGCTGCGCCGGTGCAACATCTTGGAACTCAGCATGGGCGTGAGTGTCAACGCAACCAGGCTGGAAAACAGGACCGCAGCCGCCAGCGTGATCCCGAATTCGCGGAATAAGCGACCGATATCACCCTCGATAAAGGATAGCGGCACGAACACAGCAACCAGAACGAGCGTGGTCGCAATGACGGCAAAACCGATTTCATTGGAGCCCTCCAGTGCCGCCAGTAGCGGTTTCTGCCCGTCTTCTATCCGCCGGTAAATGTTTTCAAGAACCACGATCGCGTCGTCTACCACCAGCCCAATAGCCAGCACCAGGCCGAGCAGTGTCAGGATATTGATCGTATATCCCAATGCCGCCATCACAATGAAGGTGGCAACAACGGAAACCGGAACGACCAGCGCAGGTATCAGGGTCACTCGGAACGAACCAAGGAACAGATAAATCACAACCAACACCAGCGAGATGGCGATGAACAAAGCCTTAAAGACCTCCCGCATCGAGGCCTCGATAAACTCCGCCCGATCGTAATTGACCGCCAGGACCATTCCTTCGGGCAGTTCCGACGCCACCGCCTCCATTTCTTTTTGGACTTCACGGGAGACCGCAACACTGTTGGCCCGCGACAACTGCTCGACCGCCAGTGATACGGCGTCTATTCCATTGGACCGCGCGATACTGCGCTCATTTTCCGCTCCGATCCGGACATCCGCGACTTCGCCCAGCGTCACGAGCTGGCCGTCCGGACCGCGACCGACCACCAGTTTGCTGAAGTCCTTTTCGGCCGCGAACCCGGTCGCGGTTCGCAGCGTGAATTCAAGCGACGTCGACTCCAGCCTGCCGGCGGGAAGTTCCACATTTTCCGAGCGCAGGCTGTTTTCGACATCCGCCACCGTGAGGCTGCGCGCCGCCAGCGCCTCGCGGGAAAGCCAGATGCGCATTGCATAGCGCCGGGCACCGGAAATTTGCACCCGCGCCACGCCCGGCACCGTCGAGAAGCGATCGATCAGGTAGCGGTCCGCAAAGTCCGTCAATTCAAGCCCCGTATGCCTGTCGGAAGTCAGATTCAGGTACATCACCGCTCGCCGGGTATTGTCCACCTTGGCAATTTCCGGTGGATCCGCTTCGGTGGGCAACTGGTCCACCACGCGTGACACGCGATCGCGGATGTCGTTTGCCGCCGCGTCGATATCGCGGGTCAGGCTGAACTCGACACGGATATCGGACCGCTCATCCCGACTGGTGGACGTCAATTTTTCAATTCCCTCGATACCGGCAATGACGTCTTCGACGACCTGGGTCACCTTGGTTTCTATGACCTCGGCGGACGCGCCACGATAACTGGTCTCAATCGAAACCACCGGCGAATCGACATCGGGGTACTGCCGCACCGGCAGACTGCCAAGCGAGGCCAGGCCGAGGATCACCAGCAACGCGGATATGACCGTGGCGAAAACAGGCCTCCGGACGGACTTGTCGGAAATGATCATTGCTGTTCCCGGATGGTGACAGGCTGACCCGGACGCGCTTTTTGTGTCCCTTCAACGATTACGGATTCGCCCGGACTCAGTCCTTCCAGTATTTCGACCTGTCCGGGACGCCGGCGCCCGGTACGGACTTCGCGGCGCTGAACAATTCCCTGATCGCCAACAACGTACACGTATTGCTTGCTTCGCTCCGGAACAATCGCCTGCTCAGGTATCATCAGTGCCTGCACGTCTTCTTTCAGCAGCGATACCGTCAAAAACATCCCCGGCCGCAAACGAGCGTGGTCGTTAGGTATCAGCGCGCGAACGATGAGGGTCCGGCTGACCGGGTCGACGCGGGTATCGATTGACGTCACCTGGCCGCTGAACGCCTGGTCGGGCCAGGCTGCACTGCGCGCGGTGACGCTCAGACCCCTTTCCAGCCTGGACAGAAATACTTCGGGCACATTGAAGTCCAGCTTGATTTGGGAGGTGTCGTCGAGCGTCGTTATCACCGTTGAAGGGTCGACGATACTACCCAGACTGATGCGCCTCAGACCCAGCTGTCCGGCAAATGGCGCGCGTATCACGGTCTGGTTCAGGCGCGCCTGGGCGGCATTGACCGCCGCCTCGTCCGCATCGCGTTTGGCCTCCAGTTGCTCGAGCTGCGATTCAGAGACGACCTGGGTCTTGAACAACTCACTGGATCGCCGGAACTGGCTTTCCGAGTCAACCAGCGCCGCCTTGGCTGCAGCGAGGTCCGCCAGGGGCTCGGAATTTTCAAGCATCAGCAATACTGTGCCTTTCTCCACCCTCTGGCCTTCCTCGAAGTATATTCCGGTCACGGCGGCCGTGATCTCCGAGCGGATATCAACCGCTTCGTTCGCGCGCGCGTTACCCAGCGCCTCCGACGAGAGTGGAAACGGTTCGATCCTTGCTTCGCTGACGATCACGCCGGGCGCCGGCGCCTGCGGGCGCCCTTGAGCCTGCGCCCATGCGGTGGCCAGCGTCAATAACGCGATTGACCACACTGCAATTACGAGTTTTCTGGCTCCCACGTGATTGATTTCCCGTGTCAAAACATTGCCAATGATACCCTCAATGGAAAAGCCCGGCACGAGGCCGGGCTCGGATTCCATGAAGGCTCAAGCTCGGTCAGAAGCTGGCACGAAACTCGGCTCCCCAGTATGCCGGTTCGTTCACGAAAGCGGTCAGGTTGAGGAAGTTGATTCCGCCTTCGACTACGACCTCGTCAGTGATATTACGCCCGACCAGAGCGAAGTCCAGGCCGCCCTTGGTGCGGTAACCCGCCCTCAAGCCACCCAGCCAGCGATCTTCCTGGACAAATTCAATCGAACGATGCAGGAACAGGTTCGATTTGTCGCGGTAGTTCCAGTCGGTGTTGAAATACAGATCACCGTTCTGCAGCGGATGCGTATACTGCAGGATGAAGTTGAAGATCCACTCGGGTGTGCGCGGCAGGGGATTGCCGTCGATAAAGACCTCTGTCACAGGGCCGAACGGGCCTTCACGCATACCAGCGATCGGGTCGAGCCCGGTGCAGGTGGGCGCAGAGCCGCACAGATCGTCGCGCAGCCCCGGATCATCAATTTCCGTGTCGTTGTAGCTCAGGTTCGCCGAAATGAACAGGTTCTCGGTGACCAGCAAATCGAACTCGGTCTCGACACCGAACCCATTCACCTGATCTGCATTCAGCAGCTGGTTCACGTTCGCGGCACCACCGGTGGCCGTCAGCTGCTGGTCGTCGTTCCTGAACATATACATCGAGGTGTTCCAGCGCGCCCGGCCATCCATAAGGGAGCTCTTGAAGCCGATTTCGCCTGAAATTGTATCTTCGGTCCTCGCCGAGCTGACGAAGCCAAAGCGGCCCAGCGTTACCGGGCCGCGTGAACCGGTGGCAATGCGGCCGTACCAGGTCCAATCATCGCTCGCGTCATAAGTCAGCGCGACATCCCAGTTGAAGAAATCGTCACCAACCGATATCGAATCCGGGTTGACAATACCGCCGGGCACCGGACCGACCTTCAGGTCCTTTTCATCGTCCGTCCAGCGGCCGCCGACGGTCAGCGCCCAGATATCATTCAATGCGTATTCGACCTGCCCGAACAGCGCCCAGGACTTGGTTTGCTGGTTCACCAGCGCCGACTCCGGCGGGAAGTGAAAGCTCTGGTTGATCAGGTCGTAGTCCTCATCGAAATAGTAGAAGCCGGCTTGCCAGAACAGAGCCTCGGATTGCCCGGCCAGCCGGAACTCCTGAGTGATTTGCTTGTGATCCAGCAGGCCGTCGCCGGTGGCGACGCCGAAGAACAGTTGTTTGCCGAGTTCGCCGAGGTCGGCGAAATCAAACGAGACTTCACCGCCGTCCACGTCCGCGCTTTGGAAATTCTCGACGGTGTCGTAGCCGGTAATCGAGGTAAACGTCATGTCGTTGGCAAACGTCCACCGCAAGTTGAGCACGCCACCATAGTGGTCCAACTCCAGGTCCGCAATGTCACCGAAATCATGGCTGGCGATTTTCTCGTTGAATTCCGGCCGCAGACCCGACGTGCCTACCCTGATCGCATTGGCGTAGAACACGTTCGGATCACTGCCGTCCTGGTTGAAACCGTGTAGTTTCAGATATCCGGAAAAAGAATCCGACGGATCCCACGAAAACTGCAGTCGCCAGGCGGTCTCCTCGAACGCACCGAAGTCATCGCCCGGACCGTTGAAGGTATTGTCGATCCATTTACCGCGATCCTGGTACTTGAGCGATGCCCGCATGGTAAACGTGTCCGAAAGCGTGAAATTGCTGGCGCCTTCGAGGATAACTGTCTCGCGGGAACCGTAGGACAGGCTGACATAGGCATTGCGGTCGGCGCTCGGTTTGACCGAGTCGATCTTGATGACCCCGGCGTTGGTGTTGCGGCCGAACAACGAGCCCTGCGGCCCTTTCAGGACCTCGATACGCTGGATATCGAACAGTGGCAGGCTGCGCACCGTATTGTTCTCGAGCGAGATCTCGTCAAAGATCATCGCGACCGGCTGGTTCGCGTTGACGTCGAAATCGATGTTGCCCATGCCGCGCAGGTAAAAGCGCGGCTGCGTGCGGCCGTTTGACGTCTCGATATTCAGCCCGGGTACACGGGCGGCGAGCGCCCGGATGTCCTGGGCGCCTCCCAGGTACTCGTTGATGCTCTCGCCGGTAATTGCCGATACCGCTACCGGCACTTCCATCAGCGACTGCTCGCGTTTCTGCGCGGTGACGATGATTTCCTCCAGCATACCCGCTGCTGCGGCATCCGCCGCGTCCTGGGCCATCGAGGGTCCGGAAATGGTTGAAATCAGAAGAAAGAGTAAAGAGCCACAGAGAAACCTGGCCCTTGCGATGGGTGTGGCGTTCGTGTGATTCATTTTTCTACCGTTTATGTTTGTTCGAATGAATCCGGCCCATTGCAGGCCGGTGCCCGCGAAAAGCTGCCTGAATTTGAATTAGTAACAGCCGCAGACTTTATACCATATTCCGCGCGAGCCGTGTTGCGATCAAAGGCGACTCATCGCCCATCTTTGCGGCTTCCTACATTGGATTGTTTGGGTGGCTGCCCCAGTTGAGGTACGCAAGCCCTGTGTCCTGTTCTTCCATGGTGATGCAGTCGGGGACCGGGCAAACCAGCGCGCAGAGATTGCAGCCCACGCACTCCTCATCGATCACGGTGTAGGTCCGTTTTCCACCTTCATCCTTGTGCTTTGAAATCGCCTGGTGCGAGGCGTCTTCGCAGACAATGTGACAAAGCCCGCATTCGATGCACTTATCCTGGTCAATAACCGCCAGCGTCTTGTAGTTCAGATCGAGCTGATTCCAGTCGGTTACATTTTCAACTGCCTTGCCGCGAAAATCGTCCAGCGTTTGATAGCCTTTCCCGTCCATCCAGTTGTTCAGCCCGTCGACCATGTCGTCAATGATCCTGAAACCGAATCGCATGACCGCGGTGCAGACCTGAACACTGCCGCAACCCAGTGCAATGTACTCGGCCGCGTCTCGCCATGTGCCGACACCGCCAATACCCGAAATCGGCAGACCGTGCATCTCTGGATCCCGTGCGATCTCCGACACCATGCTCAAGGCAATGGGCTTGACCGCCGGGCCACAATAACCACCGTGCGCTCCCTTACCGGCAACAGAAGGCTCAGGTGAAAAGGTATCCAGATCGATCGAGACGATCGAGTTGATTGTATTGATCAGCGACACGGCATCCGCTCCGCCTTCCTGCGCCGCTCGCGCGGGGTAGCGGATATCGGTGATATTCGGCGTCAGCTTGACGAACACGGGCAGATCCGTGCTCTGCTTGCACCAGGATGTCACATCCCGAATGTACTCGGGCACCTGCCCTACCGCAGATCCCATACCCCGCTCGCTCATGCCGTGGGGACAACCAAAATTGAGTTC
>CAMYKC010000041.1:16914-25421 GCA_947258865.1 uncultured Lysobacterales bacterium | reverse complement strand
AAGTGCCGACCGGTTGGCTCAGCCAGAAGTCGGCCCAATCTCGCAGTCGAGCGCAGCCGGTTTTCGCCGCAGGCGAAAGAAGGGAAGCGAGACTCCTTGCATGACTTCTTTCACTGGTGGCACCCGACCCTCGTGCTCAAAGATAGAGGTGAATGATCAGAGGAGAAGCCGATAGATGAGCATGTGGTCAGCCATAGTCTTGATTGTCATCGCCGCCATGGCCGGAGAGGCCTGGCGCCACCACGTGAAAGCCCGCAGCGCAGCACCGAATAAAGAGGCGCTGGACGAACTCGGCCGAAAACTGGATGCACTCGAATCCGATCTCCGCGGCCGGATTGAGACGCTGGAGCGCATCGTGACCGACGACAAGGCGGAACTGAAACGCCAGTTCGACCGCCTGGATAAGACAGCTTAGATCTGACCCAACTCGAATGCCTTGAGTACCGCGCGGGTCCGGTCGCGAACCCCCATTTTAGACAGGATATTGGAAACGTGATTCTTGACCGTGCCTTCCGCCACACCCAGCGAGTTGGCGATTTCCTTGTTACTGTATCCTCCCGCCATTAGCCGGAGAATCTCGGTTTCTCGCTCCGTCAGCGGATCCGGCTGATCGAGGCTGGAAAATTCATTCTGCAGATTTTCCAATCCTTTCAGAAGCCTTTGCGTTACCGCAGGTTTCACAATGGAGCCGCCTTCAGCAACCGTTTTGATCGCGCCGACCAGGTCGGCCAGGGCAACGTCCTTGAGCATATAGCCCCTCGCACCGGCCTGGATCCCGGCGAGCACCAGTTCATCGTCATCGAAAGTCGTCAGGATGATGGTGGGCGGCAGGGCGTCATTGGAAGAAAGTTCACGCAAAACATCGAGGCCGGACAAACCCGGCATGCGCATATCCAGCAACACCACGTCCGGATTGACCTCCGGAATCATCCGGATCGCCTCGGCGCCGTCAGCCGCCTCCGCGACCACTTCGATTTCCGCAGAAAGCTCCAGCAGGCTGCGAACGCCTTTGCGCACCAGGTTCTGGTCGTCCACCAGCATCACATTAATCATGTCGTCCACTCTTATGTCATTGCTTCCGTCGGTACCCAGGCGTGTAACGAGAAACCTGCGCCCGGACTCGATTCAATTCTTAATTCGCCGCCCAGCTGCCTGAGCCGTTCGGCCATGCCGTTCAACCCGTTGCCTGCCTTGACTGTCTCCACACCCTGCCCGTCATCTCGCGCCGTCAACGCAACGCCATCCTCGTCGAGTATCAAGCAAATCCAGAGGTTATCGGCTTGTGCATGCCGCACACTGTTGGTGATTATTTCCTGGGCGCAGCGCAACAGCACCTGAGCGCGCAAGGGGTCGGTCAACGCCAACTCGTAGGGCAGGTCGAGGTGTATCTCCGGTTCCGGCATATCGCTGACCAGCGTCCTCAGCGCGGAGGCCAGGTCGACCTTGTCGTCCAGGCGCATATCGCTGACGACTTCCCTGACGTCCACCAGCAGCAACTTGGCCAGAGAGTGCGCCTGCTGCACATGTTCGAGCGCCTTCCCTTCCACCAGGTGAGTAGCCACTTCCAGGTTAAGCGTCAGCGCCGTCAAATGATGCCCCACCAGGTCGTGCAGTTCGCGGGCAATCCTCACGCGCTCGGCGATTCGTGTGTTATCGGCCAGCAGTGCCTGGGTGGCTCGTAGTTCCGAGTTCACTTTTCTCAACTCAATACGCGCCGAATTCTGGTGCAGTGCCACCATTCCGCTCATGAAGGCGAACAGAGAGATACCCAGGAAAAGGCCGCCCGTAAGTGCTGCGTCGCTGAACGTGATATCGGGGATGTTGCTGACCACCAGTACCAGCAGAACGTTTTGCCCAACCAGCCATGCCAAGGCCATCGCCAGAGGCAGCATCCATGGCAGCAGGCCGGCCACAATCAGCAGCAGGATTCCGCCCAGCGCTGTTTCCGCCATCATGCTGACACCGAGCGCACTGACGCTCAGCACCGAAACGGTGAGCAGGCGATGAGGCATGCTGGTCCGGACAGGCAGCGACTTAACCTGGTTCCAGTACGTGAATCCGAACACCAGGTGCAGTATCCACCAGGCCAGGTATTGCTCGGTATTCAGGGGTTCCTCGTACCAGAAATACATCAGGAACAACGGAATAGACGCGCACAGCCAGGCGAACATACCCGCGTACCGCAGGAGTTCGATTGGCCGGTGCCGGACTTGCAGAAATTCCATCTTTTCCAAAGCATTTTCACTCGAAAGAATGAGTTAATATTAACCCACTACGTCAGACACCATATCTCTCGGAAGTCATGATACGCCGTCGATGAGCCATCCTGAACAAAACGTGACCCGTTACTCCGACAGCGATTCACGATCGCTGGTTCACTTGCTTCAGCGATACGGCATGACCTTAAGCCACATGGCGGACGATCAGCCGATCCCGGGATCATTCTGGGGTGATGAGGAAGCGGGTTTGATCGGCCGCGCCCTGCAATTCAGGCTCGATACACCGCTGCATTCCATTTTGCACGAGGCCTGCCATTTCATTTGTATGGATGAAAAGCGACGCACCGGGCTGGATACCGATGCCGGCGGAGACTTTGAAGAGGAATGCGCCGTTTGTTATCTACAGATCCTCCTGGCGGATGAGCTGGCGGGTTTCGGCCGTGGCAGGATGCTCGAAGACATGGACGCCTGGGGATACAGTTTTCGGCTCGGATCAGCCCGGGCCTGGTTCGATAGCGACGCTGAAGATGCCAGGGCCTGGCTGCTTCGGCATGGTCTGATCACGGCCGACAACCATCCAACATTCAGAGTCAGGAACGGCTGATCCCAGATTGATGGGAGCTCATTTCCGATGGATCGGATGGGTTATAATTCCGGACCGTTTGAGTGTGCCAGGCATCAATGAAATCAAATCCGGAAACGCTTTCATTGCATCGATTTCAGGACCGTCCGATACCCGTTTTTCTGTGTCACTTCGCTTTCTGGTTCGGCCTGGTATTTGCAACGCCGGTATTCGTTGCAACACACAATCTTGGCGACCTGGAGCTGCCGCTCAGTCAAATTGTACTTTGGACAGCACTTGCCTCGTTGCTGTTGTCCGGGTTCAGCATGATGGCGGGCCGCGCATCAGGACCTCGCCTTGAAGGCTGGATCTGCCGGGTTTTTGTAGCCCTGGCCCTGGTGCTCGCCATCCAGGGAAACATCGTCAATGACCTCTTTTACTACGGCGCTTTCGATGGCCAGAGCATGGAGTTTCACAGCTACGGCTGGCTGTTTCACCTGGAGTGGCTGTTTTTTTTGCTGGCCATAGTGCTGGCCTTGCGCCTGTTTTCGAGGTTGAGGAGATTACCTGCTCTGCTGCCCCTGCTGCCCATCGCGTCCTTTACCCTGTTGTTGCTCCCCGTGATTTTTTCCGGCACCGCCGCGAGTCAAAAACGTAATATGGCGGTAGACCCTTCAGTGTTCGCGTTTTCCAGTCAAAGCAACCTGATTCACCTGTTACCGGATGGATTACAGGGCGACGTCGTTCGGGAAGTCTTCGAACAAAATCCACAACTGGCGGAGAAATACAGCGGCTTTACTCTGTACAACAATCATCTGGGTATGTACCAGGGAACGGCCCCGTCCATGATTACCATCCTCACCGGTGAGCCCTTTGAGCTGGCCAGGGGATACGACACCGAAAGGGTCAAAGGCGATATTCAGGCGAAATCCTACCAACAGGCTTTGCTCGATCAGGGCTATCAACTGGACTACGTGCCGGTAGACGATTACATCTGCCCCGATTATGCATCCAGCTGCTACCCGCGCCCGTTCAGTGACCTGAAATCACGGGGTTACTATCGCCACCGCAGCGCGGACATCGTCTACACGATTCGCCTGATCGCGGATCTTTCGCTGTTTCGGCTGTCGCCCATGATTTTGAAGGAGAGAATCCACAACGAAGGCCATTGGTTTTTTTCAGACACCATGGACGGCTCCTCGCCGTGGCCCGATCCCGTGATTCGGGAGTGGGTGGAACGCATCATCATCGTTGACGACAGGCCTGTCTACAAGTGGTATCACTTCATCGGAACACACATTCCTCCACACTGGGACCAGGGTTGCCAGTATTTTCGGGAACTGCGCCGTGAACGGGAAAATTTCATCGCGCAGGCATATTGTGTTTTAGACAGCATTGCCAGCCTGCTCGACCGGCTACGGGAAGCCGGCATCTATGATCAGACGGCAGTGCTTATCTCCAGTGACCATGGACATAATGTCGCCCCGGATGACATGACCTCACTGCCGTACAACGGCGGTTTGCCAGGGAGCCTACTGGGCACCGCGCGACCTGCCTTGCTCATCAAGCGCAAAAATATGAATGCCCCCCTGCAAATCAGCACGACGCCAACCAGCCTGGTTGATGTTGCAGCAACTGCTCTCGAACTGGCGGGAATTGACAGTGATTTGCCAAGCGTAATGGACCTGGCTGACATCCAGAAAAGAGAGCGCTATTTCACACCTTACAAGATCGCCAAGCTGTGGTCAGGTAAGCCCGTTCCGTTTGCGCGCTACCGGGTCGAAGGGCCTGTCAGTGACGGCGACCAGTGGATACTGTCCGACATGACGGCATTTGAAGATGCACCCTCGCAATACGAAGCCGTGAATTTCGCCACAGCGAAGGAATTTCTCCTCGGCGCATCCCTCGACCGTGACCAACCCAATGTTGAGTCCAGTTGGATCACGGGAAAACAACTGAGTTTCCTGATGCACCTGCCCCGGTCCAGTCGTCAGCGGTCACTGGAACTGGTTTTGGGCTTCCCTGAATGGCTTCAGGTACAAGGCCTTGCAATCGCCGTCAATGGCATCACAGATAAAGCTCAGTATGATTTGGTTCGAACCGGCGAAGACTGGCAGATCGTGCGGATCCCTCTCGATCGATCCGCGCTCAGGGAGGGGAATAATTTCTTCGATCTGCATTTTGAACATACCCGGCCACCGCCAGGTGAGGACCACTGGCACACATCCGGGATGGTCAAATCCATTCGCGTAATCGAGTCTGGCTGAATTTTCAGCGAGAATTTTATGTGAAGGTCAACAAACCCGTATACCAGGCTGCTGCTGCTGCGGCCAGCAGTCCGCCCACGATCAGCCAGGGAAGGTAAGCTCGCCTGGGCCGGGCCGCCATGTGGGTCAGCACTTTCTCCGGGCGCAGGCCGGGAGCCTGCAGCACCCAGCGGCAATTGGCGATGCGGATTTCGTCACCACTTCCCAGGCTGGCCTGCTCAACGGCTTCGCCATTCAACAGGGTTTCCGTCTCGGAATCCAGATTTTTCAGGGTCAAACCGCCCTGTTCGTTTTCGATGATTTCTGCGTGCCGACCAGAAATCCCGTCCTGGTCAATCCTGAGGTCACAGTCGTCTGACCGGCCGATAAGGGTTCTTTCGCCCAGCGTAAACGATTGGTTGATGACAGCACCGGAGGCGCCTTTCAGTCTGAATTTACTCATAAGGAGTTCGATATGGTGCCTCAGCCGGTACTTACAAGTTCCCGCAGAACGGCGGTAGCGTACCCACCAGGAGGGAGATCGAATTCAAGGACCACGTGTTCATCGCCGATTTCCCATTTCATTCCACCCGGTAACAGCCGCAAGCTGCGTCTGCCTGCCTCGACTCCGGCGTTGGCCAGGGCGATGATCAGGGATTCATGGCCAATCAATGCCGTACTTTCCAGCGTGGCCGCCTCGTTCTCGGCCTGTAAGCCACCCTTGCCGGGTAGCGGACCCGTCGGATGAATATCAAACTCTTCACACCGTCTGACCAGATTCTCATCGGGAATGTTACAAGGAAACAGGGAATGGGAGCCGTCCAGTTGCGCCACTTCGCCGTCGGTGATCCGGTTCCAGTTCCGCTGTTCCACCCGGCTGGACAGAACCTGGTTGAAAAGGAAACTGCGCACAGCGGAAATGTAAATGCTTTTTTTATTGCGCGCCAGGCGGCCTCCCCGATACAACCAGCGAGCGCCTCGCTCAACGTTCCGGCCACCAAATCCAAAACGCTGCGGACCAAAATAGTTGGGAACCCCACCGGCAGCTACCTGCTTCAGGCGTTCATCGAGTTGACCGGGATCGCCCCGCATCTTCCGCACCACGATGCGAAAACGGTTGCCACGAAGTGCGCCCCGCCTCAGTTTGCGGCCATGGCGGCTTGCCTGCAGAATCGTGGCATCCGGTATTTCCCAGTTCCGCCAATTGCTGTCCGAGGCTTCCTGCATCGAGACCGAAAACCACTGGCTGGTCACGCCATTACGGTCTTTCATGCCGGCAAATCCAACTTCCCGCGCATGCACGCCGGCTGCAGATGCAATCTGGCCGGCGACCCAGTTGCTGTTGGCGTTGCGTTTCTCGACTTCCAGCCAGAGGTGCGCGCCTTCGCCATCCGGATCGATCAACGGTATTTCGCGCACAATGAAATCATCAGGCCGTAGCCGGATTGCTCCGGAAATTGCGGGCTCGTCCAGCGACCGTTCCCAGTCCGGCAGCCGCCACAGGTCGTTGCTCGTACCGGACGGCATTCAGTCTCGCTGAATCAATGCAACCGCGAGTGCGGCTATGCCCTCACCACGGCCGCAGAGACCCAGCTTTTCCGTCGTTGTCGCCTTCACGGATACTTCCTGCGCTGTCAACTGGAGAACCGCGCTGATGGCCTCGCGCATGGCCGGCACGTACTGTGCGATTCGGGGCATTTCGCAAACGATGGTGATATCGACGTTAACTGGCCGCCATCCCGAGGAAATGAGCAAATCACGCACACCAGCCAGTAATTGACTGCTGTCGGCATCTTTCCAGCGCGACTCATCCGAAGGAAAATGTTGCCCGATGTCGCCCAGGGCGGCTGCGCCCAGCAGCGCATCGCACAGGGCATGCAAGGCCACATCGCCATCTGAATGTGCCATCAGGCCCCTGTCATGTGGAATGCGTACTGCGCCCAGCATCACGTGCTTGCCCTCACCGAAGGCGTGCACATCCAGGCCCTGGCCTATCCGGAATGACATGAAATCATTCTCCGACAGACTGGCGCTGTAAAATGAACCCCGCCAGGTTCAGGTCTTCCGCTCCGGTGATCTTGATGTTGGTTTGCGACCCCATAACCAACAACGGCCGGACCCCAGCCCGCTCCATGACAGCCGCCTCGTCAGTCGGTGATTCGCCGGCCGAGAGCGCTTTATCGAGGTTCGATGCCAATTCCTTTATGCGGAATAGCTGCGGAGTTTGCGCGGCCCAGTAACGCGAACGGTCTACGGTCTTCTCGATGCAACCATCGTCACCTGCCAGTTTCAGGGTGTCGTTGACCGGAACCGCCAAAATGGCGCCGGTTTCGCTGACCAGGCCCTCTTTCAGCAAACGCTGCAGCAATTCGGTTGAAAGACAAGGACGCGCCGCGTCATGTACCAGCACCCACTCACACTCCGGGTTTCGTTGCAGGATGAACTCCAGCCCGTTCAAAACCGTTTGAGCGCGGGATTCGCCACCAACCACGGTGCGGACCGCCGGCCAGTGGGGGCGGATCAACTGATCAAAGATGCCATCATCGCGCGCCAGGGCCACGGTGACGGATACAACGGCCTCGTTCCGGGCCACCGCGTCAATGCTGTGCGCCATGACGGGCGTGCCAAGCAAGTGAGCATACTGCTTCAGCGTGGTGCCCCCAAAGCGGACGCTTCGGCCTGCTGCCGGTATCAGTGCATGTACCCGCTGCCCATCCACTGGTGCTTTTTACTCCTGGTCTTTTGACCCGTTTTTTCTGCCAGGCACGACCTGGTAGAACTTCTCATTCTCCTTAATCATACCGAGTTCGCTGCGTGCACGCTCCTCGATGGCTTCGAGCCCCTGCCTCAGGTCCTCGACCTCGGCTTGTAATTCGCGGTTTCGTTGCGCAAGGATTTCATTTTCCTGGGCCTGCTGCTCGACTCGCTCCCCCAACCGCTTCACGTCCCGGTATCCACCTTCACCGAACCACATTTTAAATTGGAGCAGTATCAGGATAAACAGCAGAATGGCCAGCAGGAAGCGCATCGCCCGCGATCAGCTCCAGTTGCGAATGTTCGTGAACGCCTCACGACCGGCAAACCGGGCGGCGCTTCCAAGCGCGTCCTCGATTCGCAGAAGCTGGTTGTACTTGGCCACCCGGTCAGACCGGCACAGAGACCCGGTCTTGATCTGGGTTGCCGTCGTGGCGACGGCGAGATCGGCAATGGTGGTATCTTCGGTTTCACCTGAGCGATGTGAAATGACCGAGCTGAATCCCGCATTATCCGCCATCGCAATGGCTTGCAGGGTCTCCGTCAACGTCCCGATCTGATTCAGCTTTATCAGGATGGAGTTGGTGATTCCCATGTCGATGCCACGTTGGAAAATTTCAGTGTTGGTGACATACAGGTCGTCACCTACCAGTTGGCAATCGTCACCCGTCAGGCGCGTGAGAATTTCCCAACCGTTCCAGTCATCTTCGGCCATACCGTCCTCGA
>CAMYKC010000041.1:0-16886 GCA_947258865.1 uncultured Lysobacterales bacterium | reverse complement strand
GATTCAAGATGATAAAGACCATCCTTGAAGAACTCCGATGAAGCCACGTCCAGGCCCAGACTGACTTCCTGCCCGATGCGGTAACCGGATTTTTCGACTGCTTCGAGAATCGTCTCAACAGCGGCTTCGTTGGACGGCAGATCCGGCGCAAAGCCACCTTCATCACCGACCGCGGTACTCAATCCCTTGCTGCTCAGAACCGACTTGAGTGCATGGAAAATCTCGACTCCGCAACGCAGCGATTCGGAAAAAGACTCCAGACCCCAGGGCAAGACCATGAATTCCTGCATATCGACGCTGTTATCGGCATGCGCACCGCCATTGATGATATTCATCATCGGCACCGGCAACTGCAGGTTTTCTTCCTGAGCCAGGCGACGCCACAGCGGGCGCCCTTCGTGAGCGGCCATGGCATGCGCCACGGCCAGTGAAACGCCCAGTAGAGCGTTGGCGCCCAGGTTAGCTTTGTTGGGGCTGCCATCCAGTTTAATCAGCTTCTGGTCCAGCGCTGCCTGGTCGGAGGCGTCGCTGCCGATCAGGGCAGACGCAATTGTCCCGTTAACATTGGATACTGCCTGCCTCACCCCCTTACCCAGGTAGCGGCTGCCGTCTCCGTCACGCAGTTCGATGGCTTCGCGCGCTCCGGTTGAGGCGCCGGAAGGCACGGCGGCGCGCCCAAAAGCGCCGGATTCAAGCCGGATTTCGGCTTCGAGGGTCGGATTGCCGCGGGAATCGAGAATCTCACGCGCATGAATTGATTTGATAGCTGACATTAAATGTCCTCGGTTGATTCGAGCAAATTGTTGAGGGAATTCGGCTTACAGGCTCAAGTTTCGCTTACTCACGGCATCGAGTTCCTTGAGCGTAATCAATAATTCTTCAATCTGGTCCAGCGGCCAGGCGTTTGGCCCGTCGCTCAAAGCCCGTTCAGGATCCGGATGTGTTTCCATGAACAGACCTGATACCCCCACGGCAATGGCGGCGCGGGCCAGAACGGGGACAAATTCCCGTTGGCCTCCCGAGGACGCGCCCTGCCCTCCGGGCAGCTGAACCGAATGCGTGGCGTCAAATACCACGGGGCAAGACGTTTCGCGCATTACGGCCAGGGACCGCATGTCGGAAATGAGGTTGTTGTATCCGAAAGAGACGCCCCGTTCACACACCAGGATTTTGTCATTGCCGGTGGACTTTGCCTTGGCCACGACATTCTTCATCTCCCAGGGACTCAGGAACTGGCCTTTTTTCAGATTAACCGGAATGCCTGCGGACGCCACCCGGCGAATTGCCGGCACAGGAACGCGGGGGTCTGCATCACGTCAACCACCGTCGCCACCAGGCCGATGTCGGTATCTTCATGAACATCGGTTAGAACCGGAACGCCTGTCTGACGCTTCACTTCCGCCAGTATCCTCAATCCCTTATCGATGCCCAGTCCGCGAAAACTGTCAGCCGAGGTGCGATTGGCCTTGTCAAACGAAGACTTGTAGATGAACGGAATGTCCAGGCGTTCGCAGATTTCCTTCAGCGCGCCGGAAGTATCCATCGCAAGTTGTTCCGACTCGATGACGCAGGGTCCAGCGATCAGGAAAAAAGGATGTTCCGGTCCGGCTTCGAAACCGCAGAGCCTCACAGTTGCGCCACTCCCGCAGGTAATTCATCCCGCTGTTCACGCAATGCCGCTTCGATGAAACCGGTGAACAGGGGATGGCTGTCCCGCGGGCTGGAGGTAAATTCCGGATGGAACTGGCAGGCCAGGAACCATGGATGATCGGTAATCTCGATGATTTCGACCAGCATTTCATCCATCGACAAGCCTGAAAGGACCATGCCGTGCTTCTGGAATATATCGCGGTACCGGTTATTGAACTCATAGCGATGGCGATGCCGCTCGGTGATGATTTCCTTTCCATAGAGTTTCCGAGCCAGGGAACCTTCCCTCAAGCGGCATTCCTGGCCGCCGAGCCGCATGGTGCCGCCCAGTTCGCTCTCTTCGTCGCGGGTTTCGACGCTGCCCGAGGAGTCAAGCCATTCTGTGATCAGGCCGATTACGCCATGCGGTGTTTTGGGATTGACTTCCGTGGTGTTGGCTTCATCCAGGCCGCAGATATTACGGGCGAATTCCACCACGGCCGCCTGCATGCCATAGCAGATCCCGAGATAGGGAATGCCGTTCTCACGCGCATGGCGGATCGCGTTAACCTTACCCTCGAAACCGCGCTCACCGAATCCGCCAGGCACCAGGATGGCATCGACGCCTTCCAGCTGGGAGAGGTCATTATCAGCGAGATCGTCGGATTCGATGCGCTTGATGTTCACCTTGATTCGTTGCCGCAACCCACCGTGTGCTATAGCCTCCGTCAGAGACTTGTAGGCGTCGTGATGTTCAACGTATTTGCCGACCATCGCCACGGTCACGTCGTGCCGGGTATTGATAGTGCGGTCGACGACCTCCAGCCAGTCATCCAGGTTGGCGGGCCCGACCCTGTCCTGCAGGCCGAGGCCCTCAACAATGATGTCGTCCAGCCCTTCCTTGTAGAGCATGACTGGTATGTCGTAGATACTGTTCTTGGCATCCAGGGCTGAAATGACTGCCTTGGCCGGCACATTGGTGAAAAGAGCGATCTTGGCGCGTTCATTTTCAGACAACTCGATTTCCGAACGGCACAACAACACGTCCGGCTGGATGCCAATAGACCTCAATTCCTTGACCGAATGCTGGGTTGGCTTGGTCTTTATTTCATTGGCGGCGCGCAGGAAAGGCACCAGGGTCAGGTGTATGAACATGGCGTTGCGGCCGTATTCCACGCCCAGCTGCCTTATGGCCTCGAGGAAGGGCAAGGACTCGATATCGCCGACGGTGCCGCCGATCTCGATCATTGCCACATCGTATCCTTCTGAAGCACGGCGAACCCAGTCCTTGATTTCATCCGTCACGTGCGGGATCACCTGCACCGTGGCCCCGAGGTAATCACCCCTGCGTTCCTTGGCGATCACGTTACTGTATATCCGGCCCGTGGTGCAGTTGTTGAGCTGGCCCATACGCGTTCGGACGAATCGCTCGTAATGCCCCAGGTCCAGGTCGGTCTCGGCGCCATCGTCGGTGACGTACACTTCCCCATGCTGGAAAGGACTCATCGTGCCCGGATCCACGTTTAGATAAGGGTCGAGTTTGACCAGCGTCACGCTCAAACCACGCGACTCGAGAATGGCCGCCAATGCAGCTGAAGACAGGCCTTTTCCGAGTGAGGAAACGACGCCGCCAGTGACGAAAACGAGAGATGCCATGCCAGAACCCTGTGTTTTTTGGATGAGCAAGTTCTGGAAGTAGATTGTACGGCATGCAGACGCTACTTGAAAACCACCGGCAAACAGGTGAACATCCTCCGCGCAATGAGCAACAAGTATCGCGCAGAAGACATCGAGGTCCTGACTGGGCTGGAGCCGGTAAAACGCCGGCCGGGCATGTACACCGACACCACCCGTCCGAATCACCTGGCCATGGAGGTCATTGACAATAGCGTGGACGAGGCCCTGGCCGGCTATGGCAGCCTGATCCGGGTCACTGCCTGTCAGGATGGGTCCGTGGAGGTCACCGATGACGGCCGTGGCATGCCGGTGGATATTCATCCGGAACAGGGCATACCGGGGGTCGAACTGATCCTCACCAAGCTACACGCCGGGGGCAAATTTACCGACAAGAACTACCAGTTTGCCGGTGGTCTTCATGGCGTCGGCGTTTCCGTGGTGAACGCTCTTTCCAGCAAGCTCGAAATCTGGATCAAGCGCGATGGCCAGGAACACTATATGGCTTTCGCCAACGGCGACAAGAAAACCGAACTGAAACAGGTGGGAACGGTTGGCCAGCGCAACACCGGGACCCGCATCAAATTCTGGCCGGAACCATCCTATTTCGACTCTCCGGAATTCTCCCTGAAGAGACTCAGGCACCTGTTGCGGGCAAAAGCCGTTCTTTGCCCGGGCCTCACAGTCAGTCTCACGGTTGAAAAAAGCGGCGAGGAAGAACAATGGTGCTATCAGGAAGGCCTGACCGATTATCTCCAGTCCGAACTCCAGGAATACAATTGCCTGCCCGAACGGCCTTTCAGCGGAGAGATGAAGGGCACGGACTCAGAGGCAAGCTGGGCTTTATGCTGGCTGCCTGAAGGGGGGCAGCTGCAGGAAAGTTACGTCAACCTCATTCCGACACCCCAGGGCGGCACGCACGTAAACGGACTGCGTACAGGCCTGGTGGAAGCCCTCCGCGAATTTTGTGAACATCACAACCTGTTGCCTCGCGGACTGAGACTGACACCCGATGATATCTGGGAAAAAATCGGATTCATCCTTTCCGTGAAGCTTTCGGACCCGCAGTTCAGCGGTCAGACCAAGGAACGGCTGTCCTCGCGTGCCTGTGCGACCTTTGTATCCGGGATCATCAAGGACGCATTCAGCCTGTGGCTCAACCAGAACGTCACGGATGGGGAAGCCATAGCGCAACTGGCGATTTCCAATGCGCAGAAGCGCATGAAGTCCGCGCGCAAAGTGGTCCGCAAGAAAATCACCCAGGGCCCGGCCCTGCCGGGCAAGCTCGCCGACTGCACATCACAGGATCTTTCATACACCGAGCTTTTCCTCGTCGAGGGCGATTCCGCCGGCGGTTCAGCAAAGCAGGCCCGTAACCGCGAATACCAGGCCATACTCCCGCTCCGGGGAAAAATCCTGAACACCTGGGAAGTGGAATCGGAATCAGTATTGAACAACCAGGAGGTACATGACATCTCGGTGGCGATCGGCGTTGACCCGGGCTCGAATCAGATTTCCGGCCTGCGTTACGGAAAAATCATTATCCTGGCAGACGCCGACTCGGATGGCCTGCATATCGCGACCTTGCTGTCCGCGTTGTTCCTGAAGCACTTCACGGCACTCGTCGAGACCGGACATATATTCGTGGCCATGCCCCCGCTCTATCGAATCGACGTCGGCAAGGAAACTTTTTACGCCCTTGACGACGAAGAGCGAAAAGGTATTCACGAGCGCATCACCGCAGAGAAGAAAAAGGGTAAAGTCATGGAAACCCGCTTCAAGGGACTGGGCGAAATGAATCCCCTGCAACTCCGGGAGAGCACCGTCGATCCCGATACCCGCAGGCTGGTTCAGCTAACGGTGGAAAGTCACACGGCAACCACGAAAATGATGGACATGCTGCTCGGCAAAAAGCGCGCTTCAGACCGCAAAGCCTGGCTGGAAGACAAAGGTAATCTTGCAACGATATAAGGAAAACGATATGACTGACCATTCGGAAGTACAGCAGGCTGTGGACCTGTATTTCAAAGCAATCAATGAAAACAATGCGAGCGTCATTCCCCTCGCGGATGATGTGAAGTATTCAGGCCCCATGTTGGCGGAGCCGATCCATGGAGAAGCGGCCGTTCGCCAGCACATAGCCGACATCGCCCCCTTCGTTGCCCGGATGAATCAGAAAAAGATCGTTATCGATGGCGATACCGCCGCCGTAATCCTGGAATTTGAAGGGCTCAACGGCGTGGTGATCGAAGGCGCGGAATTTTTCCAGGTCAGGAACGGCAAAATCTGCACCGACCAGACATTTTTCGATACGCGGCCTTTGATCAAGGGAGCGAGTTGACCAACCAGGCAATATGGTTGCGGGGATTTCGTCCCTTTTTCCTGGGCGCATCGGTTTTTGCCATACAGACGATGGTGACCTGGCTGGCCGTCTACCGCTTTGGTTTGCCCTTCGATGCCGCTGGAATTTCCATTTTCCAGTGGCATGCGCATGAGATGATCTATGGATATACCATGGCGGTGATAGCCGGTTTCCTGCTCACGGCCGCCTGGAACTGGACGGGGGAAGAAACCGCGAGCGGAGCCTGGCTCGCCTGGATTTTTGCGTTCTGGCTAAGTGCCAGAATACTGATGCTGAGCGGTACGGCCCTCCTGCTCTATGCGGCCGTGGCCGACCTGGTATTCATGCTCGGCCTCGGCATTGCCGTGGCCAGGCCCATCATCAAGGTCCGGCAGCAGAGACAGGCGCCGGTCCTGTTGATAATTGTATCGCTGGCAGCCGCTAACCTGATGTTCTACCTGGGCGCTGCTGGCAAGGTTGAACAAGGTGCGCACATCGGTGTTCACGGAGGCCTCTACCTGGTTCTTGGAATCATATTGTTCATGGGCCGCAGGGTGATTCCTTTTTTCACCAAAAGAGGAGTGGGGTATCCGGTAAAGCTGAAAAATGCACGCTGGAATGATGCGGCCACCGCGATACTATTCCCGGTTTTCCTGTTCAGCGAAGTGTTCGTCCCGCACCATTCTGCAGGCGCTCTTTTGGCCGCTGGATTGTTCATTCTTAATTCCTTGAGGGTCCACGGGTGGTATACATTGGGAATCTGGCAAAAACCGCTCCTGTGGGGTCTATTCACCGCTTTTACCATGATCAACCTGGGATTCCTGTTACGCGCGATGATGCTCGTAACCGCCATCCCCGACTTTCTTCCCATCCACGCCTATGCCGTGGGTGGCATTGGAATCGCGACCATCAGCATGATGGCCCGCGTCACTCTCGGCCACACGGGCAGAAATGTACACCAGGCACCGCCCATTGTGGCGCTGCTGATAGGCGGCATGGTCCTGACTACGATCATGCGGCTTTTTTTACCCTTGATGGACGCCCGTCTTTACAGCCTGTGGATTACCCTTTCGGGCATCACGTGGATCATCACGTTCGCATTATTTTCAATCGTTTTCATTCCCATGCTGGTCAAGCAGCAAGTCGACGCCGACTGAGCAGGATCCCGGGCATACCCGGCAACATCAAATCATCGAAATGACATGACCGAAATCACCCAGTCCTTCAGCGATCACGAACAGATACCACTCAAGGATTATGCTGAAAAAGCCTATCTCGATTACTCCATGTACGTGGTTCTCGACCGCGCGCTTCCACATCTGGGAGATGGTTTGAAACCCGTTCAGCGGCGCATCATTTACGCGATGAGCGAACTGGGCCTCAGTGCTACTTCCAAGCACAAAAAGTCGGCCCGCACCGTCGGCGACGTGATCGGCAAGTTTCATCCACACGGTGATTCGGCATGTTATGAGGCCATGGTGCTGATGGCTCAGCCATTCGCCTTCCGTTATCCGCTGGTCGATGGGCAGGGAAACTTCGGCTCGCCGGATGATCCAAAATCATTTGCCGCGATGCGCTACACCGAGTCGCGGCTGACCGCCTATGCAAAAACAATGCTGAGTGAACTCGGCATGGGCACGGTGGAATGGGCACCAAATTTCGATGGAACCTTGAAAGAACCGCGGATGCTGCCATCGAGATTGCCCAATGTTTTGTTGAATGGCAGTACCGGGATAGCCGTTGGCATGTCCACGGATATTCCGCCGCATAACCTGCGCGAAGTAGTCACGGCCTGTATTCGTTTGCTGGAACAGCCAAACTCAACTGTCGCCGAACTCTGCGAACACGTGAAGGGGCCGGACTTCCCGACGGACGCAGAGATCATCACACCCCCGGAGGACCTTCTGCAGCTCTATGAGACCGGAATGGGCTCGGTCAAGATGCGCGCGGTATGGGAAAAGGAAAACGGCGAAATCGTAGTCACCGCCCTGCCTCACCAGGTATCACCGGCCAAGGTTTTGGAACAGGTTGCGCTGCAGATGCAGGCCAAAAAGCTTCCCATGGTGGAAGACCTGCGCGATGAATCGGACCACGAAAATCCGACCCGGCTGGTAATCGTTCCACGATCGAACCGCGTGGATACCGGGCAATTGATGAACCACCTGTTTGCCACGACCGATCTGGAGCGTAATTACCGGGTCAATTTGAACATCATCGGAATCAACGGCAAACCTCAGGTGTTGAATCTTCGTGAATTGTTGAAGCAATGGCTGAAGTTCCGCATGGACACCGTCATTCGGCGGCTGAATCACCGACTGGACCAGGTGGTCGACCGGCTGCATATCCTGGAAGGCCTGTTGATTGCCTATTTGAATATCGAAGAAGTCATCTACATTATCCGGCACGAAGACAAACCGAAGCCGGTTTTGATGAAACGCTTCAGCCTGACGGGTACTCAGGCCGAAGCCATTCTCGAGTTGAAGCTGCGCCACCTGGCCAAACTCGAGGAAATCAAGATCCGGGATGAGCAAGACGTCCTCGCCGACGAACGGGACGGGCTTGAAAAAATTCTCGGCTCGCAAGCCCGCCTGAAGACACTGATAAAAAAGGAACTCCTGGCGGATGCAAAAACGTTCGGTGATGACCGCCGATCCAGGCTGGTCGAACGAGGCGCGGCCCAGGCGCTGCGCCAGGAAGACTTGGTTCCATCCGAACCGGTGACGATTATCCTGTCGCGTTCGGGTTGGGTGCGCGCCGCAAAAGGGCACGAGATCGACCCGGCCACCCTGAATTACCGCGCTGGGGACGAATATCAGCACTCCACACATGGCCGCAGCAATGAGCTGGCCGTATTCCTGGATTCCCGCGGAAGGGCGTACTCACTTTCCGCTCACACCCTGCCTTCGGCCCGCAGCCTCGGCGAACCGCTGTCAAGCCGCTTCACTATCCCCGCCGGGGAAAAATTCCTGTGGACCATGAGTGGTGATCCACGCCAGAAAATCGTTCTGGCCAGTTCCTTCGGCTATGGCTTCCTGACCGACCTGGGCAACCTGCATGGCCGCATGAAAGCCGGCAAAGCGGTGCTCTCGGTTCCGGCCGGGGCGGCACCCGTCATGCCCGTGACTGTGACTGCGAAAACCGGGAATACCATCGTTTGCGTTACCTCAGATGGCTACCTGCTGGCTTTTCCGCTAAAGGACGTACCGGAACTCAGCAAAGGCAAAGGCAATAAATTGATTAACGTACCGCCCAAGCGGCTAAAGGCCGGAGATGAGTTCATGGTGGGGCTGACGGTGATGAGTGAAAAGCAGGAAATCCTGGTCTGGGCCGGGCAGCGTTACCTGCGAATGGGCACCAAAGACATCGAGCATTTCCGAGGTGATCGCGCCCATCGGGGACGCAAGCTGCCGCGGGGATTCCAGCGGGTGACCGGGATTGAACTGGCCGAGGATTAGGCGAACATTTCCCGGGTCTTGCGCAGCGCCTCCACGAGGACGTCCACTTCCTGTTCGGTGTTGTAAAGGCCGAACGAAACCCGGGCCGTGGCAGGAACATTAAAGAACTGCATGACCGGCATCGCACAATGGTGCCCGGTACGGAGGGCGACTCCGTAGTGATCGATAATGGTGCCCAGGTCATGCGGATGGATGTCACCGAGCGTGAAACTGATAACGCCTGCTTTTTCCCGCGCCGTACCTATCATTCGAAAATCTTCAACTTCATTCAATCTCGCCGTTGCATAAGCCAGTACGCGCTGCTCATGGGCGGAGATTTCTTTCATGCCCAGGCTTTCCAGGTAGTCGATGGCCGCGGCAAAACCGGCTCCACCTGCGATATTGGGCGTTCCGGCTTCAAACTTGGCGGGCAGGCTGTTCCAGGTCGACTCTTCGAACGTTACCCGCGAGATCATCTCACCGCCGCCTTGCCAGGGCGGCATGGCGTCCAGTGTGGCCTCCCTGGCCCAAAGTGCCCCGATACCGGTTGGGCCATACATCTTGTGGGCTGACAGGCAGTAGAAGTCACAACCCAGGGTCTGAACATCGACTGCTGCGTGGGGCATCGCCTGCGCACCATCGACGAGTACCGGGATACCAAAGCGCCTGGCCAGGCGACAGACTTCAACCACCGGGTTGACCGTGCCCAGTGCGTTCGAGATGTGAACGATTCCGAGTAATTTTACGCGCTCGGAAAGCATGGACTCGAGCACGTCCATTTTGAGTTCGCCGCGATCATTCATTGGAACGACCTTGAGGCTGGCGCCGGTCTGATCGCGCAGCATCTGCCAGGGAACGATATTGGAGTGGTGCTCCATATGCGTAATCAGAATCTCGTCGCCCGGGTTCAGCTTCGGCCTCAGATAGCTTTGCGCAACCAGGTTGATGGACTCGGTCGTACCACGTGTAAAAACGATTTCGCACTCTGAACCCGCATTGATGAATCGCGCCAGTTTCGTCCGCCCGGCTTCGTACAGGTCAGTGGCTTCCTGGCTCAGTGTGTGAACGCCCCGGTGAACATTGGCATTGTGTTCGCGGTAAAAACTATCGGTCGCCTCGATCACGGCCAGCGGACGCTGTGCCGAAGCTGCCGTATCGAAATAGACCAGGGGTTTTCCGTGCACGCTGCGCTGCAAAATAGGAAAGTCCCTGCGCACCGTCTCAACGTCGAAAGGCTTGCTGGACATCAGCTTGCCGCCACCAGCATCCATTGATTGTGTGGCCGGTTCCATATCAGCTTTCCGCTTTTGGCCCTGCTGAATTGCCGGGCAAGCCGCCGGGCATGGCTGAATCCACCATTTCGGCCACTTTAGCCGCAAGCGCCCGGTCCTCAATCCGCTCGGTCACCGCACGACAGAATGCCGACGTCAGCATCCGGCGCGCCTGGTCATCGCCAAGACCCCTGGTGCGCAGGTAGAAAACAGCGTCTTCATCGAGCCGACCCACTGTCGCGCCATGGCTGGCCTCCACTTCGTCCGCATAAATTTCCAGCTCCGGCTTGGTGTCCATTTCGGCGAGTTCGGATAAAAGGAGGTTCGCGTTCGATTGGCGCACACTGGAACCGTCCGCCCCGGTCCGGATCAGTGCACGGCCATTGAACACGCCTCGGCTGCGCCCGCCCAGCACACCCCTGAAGAACTGCTCGCTGCGGCAATCGGGCGAAGCGTGATCCACGCTGACGTGGTTGTCCACGTGGCGTTTGTTATCCAGAACAAAAGCACCGCTGAAATCTGCGAATGCCCTGGGGCCATTAAGTTCGGCTTCAAATTCATGCCGCACCATTCCGCCTCCCAGATCAAAACCGCGATAGCTGTAGCGGCTGTCTGCCGTTTGCCCGATCGAGGTCGAGGTCAGCAAGGTCATACTCTCCGGCTCACTCTGAACCCGAATATGGCCCAGCGCCGCACCGTGTCCGAGTTCGGCCTGTATGATCACGTTCAGCCCCTTCTCGGCGGTCTCTTCGCTCTGGTACTGCTCAAGGAAATCAAGTTGCGCCCCCGCTTCCAGTAACAGGAAGACCCGAAAAGACTGGAATTGAGAAGCGCCGCCCGCGGAGGAGGCCCAACGCATCAAGAGTGCACCGGCATGCACATTCTCGCTGACGTGCACGACCAGCCCCTGTTCCAGGCAGGCCGTGTTCAACGCCGCAAAGGCATTGCTGGAGCCTTCCAGATCCACTTTCTCAATCAAACGTTTAAGCTGTATTTCGTATCGTTGCATGCCCTCTGCAAGCGCCAGGATGCTTACGCCGTTTGGGGCTTCCGGCAAAGGAGCCGCGAGCACTCCATTGGCAATGTCGACCATTGTGCAATCTGCATCGAGAAGGGCCTGAGGCCTGACCACGGCTTGCACGCCGCGGTCACTCCCGAAAGCCGGTGGTTCCAGTTTTTCGAATGCGCGCACCGGTGTGTATTTCCATGATTCTGTCTTACGGTTCGGCAAGCCGCTTTCGCTAAACTCGCTCACCGCTCGTTCCCGAAGCCGCTGAAGCCACCCGGGCCCGGGCAGAGGGCCCGCGGCGCGAAGGGACTCAGACCATCTGTCAACCAGGGTCATGGGGCTGGATGTATTCATCTTCCGGCCTCCTTCAGGCCCTGATTTCCATGTCCAGCGCCTGGATTCCACCCTGTTCCAGCCAGGTGTATCCCTGCTCCTCAAGCTTGAGCGCGAGTTCCGCCCCACCGCTCGCCGCAATTTTTCCGTCCGCAAGCACGTGTACCCTGTCAGGCACGATGTAATCGAGCAGGCGCTGGTAATGGGTGACCACGATGATCGAGCGCTTCTCACTGCGTTGGCGATTGACGCCTTCGGCCACTATCCGGAGCGCATCGATATCCAGCCCCGAATCGGTCTCGTCCAGGATGGCCAGCCTGGGCTCCAGCACGGCCATCTGGAAAATTTCATTGCGCTTCTTCTCGCCGCCTGAGAAGCCCTCGTTTACGGCCCGGTGCATCAGGTCGTCGCTGATGTGCAGGATTTCCAGCTTCGCACGTACCAGCTTGAGGAACTGCATGGAATCGAGTTCGGGTTCCCCCCGATACTTGCGCTGGGCATTGAGCGCCGCTCGCAGAAAATACGTATTGTTCACGCCCGGAATCTCCACGGGATACTGGAACGCGAGGAAAATTCCTTCGCATGCCCGTTCCTCCGGCTCCAGTTCGAGCAGGTCCTTGCCGTTGTAAATCACCTCGCCGGCGGTGACTTCATACCCTTCGCGCCCGGCGATGACATTGCCAAGCGTGCTTTTTCCCGCGCCATTGGGACCCATGATGGCATGGACTTCGCCGGGATCGACCTTCAGATCGAGCCCCTTGAGTATCGGTTTGCCACCAACCGTGGCATGCAGATTTCTTATTTCCAGCATTGTAAATCGGTTCCTGTTAAAACAAAATTCACTTTTTTCCCAGGCTTCCTAGCCGACAGCCCCTTCAAGGCTGACTTCCAGCAGGGCTTTTGCCTCGACCGCAAATTCCATCGGCAATTCGCGGAAGACCTGTTTGCAGAAGCCATCCACAATCATGGAAACAGCGTCTTCTTCTGCAATGCCGCGCTGCAGGCAATAGAAGAGCTGGTCCTCGCCAATCCGGGATGTCGTGGCTTCGTGCTCGACCTTCGCGGTGGGATTGCCGACCTCGATATAGGGAAAGGTATGAGCACCGCAACCCTTGCCGATCAGCATTGAGTCGCACTGGGTAAAATTGCGGGAATTCTCTGCTTTTTTGGCAATTCGGACCAGGCCGCGATAGGCGTTCTGGCCGTGGCCGGCCGATATGCCTTTTGAGATAATTTTGCTGCGCGTGTTGCGCCCGATATGGATCATCTTGGTGCCAGTGTCCGCCTGCTGGTAATTATTGGTCAGTGCAACAGAGTAAAATTCTCCGACCGAATATTCGCCGCGCAAAATGCAGGATGGGTATTTCCACGTAATGGCCGAACCCGTTTCGACCTGCGTCCAGGAGATCTTGGCGCGGTCACCCCGACAGTCCCCACGTTTCGTCACGAAATTGTAAATGCCGCCAACGCCGTTCTCGTCGCCCGGATACCAGTTCTGTACGGTCGAGTATTTGATTTCAGCATCTTCAAGCGCGACCAATTCCACGACCGCGGCATGCAGCTGGTTCTCATCACGCATCGGCGCGGTGCAGCCTTCCAGGTAGCTGACGTAGCTGCTGTCCTCGGCAATGATCAGGGTGCGCTCGAACTGGCCGGTTTCAGCCGCATTGATTCGGAAATAAGTACTCAGTTCCATTGGGCAGCGCACGCCTTTGGGAATGAACACGAAGCTGCCGTCGGAAAACACCGCTGAATTGAGCGCGGCGAAGAAATTGTCCCGCGTGGGCACGACCGTGCCCAAATACTTCCGGACGAGTTCGGGATAATCGTGTACCGCTTCCGAAAATGAACAGAAAATGACACCGGCTTTTTTCAGTTCTTCCCGAAACGTCGTACCCACCGAGACCGAGTCGAAAACCGCATCCACGGCGACACCCGCCAGGCGGGCGCGTTCGTGCAGAGGAACGCCCAGCTTGTCATAAGTCTCCAGCAACTTGGGATCGACGTCGTCCAGGCTCTGCGGCCGGTCCTTGTCGGATTTCGGCGCTGAAAAATAGGAAATGGCCTGGAAATCGATCGGTTCGATTTTCAGATGCGCCCAATTCGGGCTCGTCAGGTCCAGCCAGCGGCGATAGGCATCCAGTCGCCACTCCAGTAGCCATTCCGGCTCCTTTTTTCGTGCTGAAATCCAACGAACGACGTCTTCGTTGAGCCCGGGCGGAACGGTTTCCGACTCGATATCAGTGACGAATCCGTGCCGGTACTTCTGCTGGACGAAATGATCGACGGACGGAGATTCTTTTGATGCCTGCTCGTTACTCATGTTCGAATTCTCTGATAGTGAATCACTCGGTGTTGAGGGTCATGATCTGCAGCGGGTCGGGCTTTCTGCTCAATGGCATGGACATTTCGGCAAGACTGACGTCTGAGAGTGCTTCCGCCACCGCCAGGCTAATGCGCTGCCAATTACCGCGCAGGCCGCAGTTGTCCTCCTGGCTGCATAATCCCTCCTCCACGCTGCATTCAGTCATCGCGATAGGGCCCTCGATTGCCGCAATCACCTCGGCCACACTAATCTCAGAAGCTCTTTTGCTGACACGGTAACCGCCGTTGGCACCCCTGAAGGAATCCAGCAGTCCCGAACCGGTAAGCAACTTGAGCACTTTGCTTGCAGTCGGAACCTCCACATGGATTCGCTCTGCGAGTGCATGAGCACTGAGCATCTCGCGGTCTCGCGTCAGTTCCACCATCAACAGGATGGCGTAATCGGTCAATTTCGAGATCCTTAACATCCCTATATAGTACCATATAAGTACTATTTAAATGAATGGTGATTTCAATCTGATTATGCGGTGGATACCCAGCAGAGCTGTATTCCGGCAAAATGTGCAAAATGTGTAATCACAGTGGCAGCGCGGAGGATGCGCATAACGGACGAAGAGCAGCAGCGGCCGCCTGGGCAGCCGCTGTGCTGGGCCTTGATGAAGTGCACCCCGAACCGGTATCCGGGGACGCCAGTTTCCGCCGCTATTTCCGAATCCATGATAACGGACACTCGATGGTCCTGATGGACGCTCCCCCGGAAAAAGAAAACAGCGCACCGTTCATAGATATCGCAAATCGTCTTCGCTCGGCACGACTGAACGCACCCGAAATTCTGCATTTCGACCTGGAACAGGGCTTTGGCCTGCTCGAGGATTTCGGCGATACGCTCTACCGTGAACTGATTAACGAAGACTCAGTCGATGCACTGCTGCCGGAGCTGCTGGGCGTTCTCGAGGGAATGGCGCGCCGTGTCGCAACGGCAGGACTGCCAGATTACAACGCTGACCTGCTCCAGGCCGAGCTCGACCTGTTCAAGGACTGGTACCTGGCTGTGCACAGGCAGCGGCCGTTCCGGAATGGCGAAGAGGAAACCTGGAACGATGTCTGCGCCCACCTGATCGATTCAGCACTTGAACAGCCCCAGGTGTTCGTTCACAAGGACTTCCACTCCTGTAATCTGCTGCAAACACCGAGGGGGCCGGGAATCATTGATTTCCAGGACGGCGTACGCGGCCCGCTCAGTTACGATTTCGTTTCATTGGCCTGGGACCGATATATCGCCTGGCCGCGAGAAAAACTGGACGGATGGATGCACGAAACCCACTCCTTGTTACCGACGCAGTGCAGCCTGGCGGATTGGGTTCGTTACTGCGACCTCATGGGTCTGCAGCGGAACCTTAAGATCGTCGGTATTTTCGCACGGCTCAAATACCGGGACGGTAAAAACGGCTACCTTGAGATGATTCCCCGTTTTTACCGTTACCTATTGGAAGTCCTTGCCCGGTATCCCGAGTTCATTGCTTTCCGGCGTCTGTTGGAGCAGCCCGAATGCGAGCCATGATTCTGGCCGCCGGCCGTGGAGAACGCCTGCGGCCGCTGACCGACAGGATTCCCAAACCTCTCGTCGAAATTGACGGAAAACCACTGATCGAATACCACCTCGAGGCCCTGGCCGGGGCCGGATTCAGGGAGATCGCCATCAACCAGGGCCACCTGGGCGATCTCTTACCCGAAACGCTGGGTGACGGCAGCCGTTGGGGAATCCATATCCACTGGTCAGATGAACAGCCCGAAGCCCTCGAAACAGGTGGCGGCATATTCAAGGCGCTGCCCTTGCTCGGCCAGGCGCCCTTCCTGGTCGTGAACGGAGATATCCTGACGGACTATCCCTTCTCTCGTCTCCGCGCGGTAAAGTGCGACTGGGCACACCTCGTCATGGTCCCCAATCCGGCGCACAATCCCGAAGGCGATTTTTCACTTCAGGGTGCATTGATAAGGCAGCAGGGAATAGACAAACTCACCTTCAGCGGCATAGGGGTTTACCATCCCCGGCTGTTTGAAAACTGCCAGGCCGGGAAGTTTTCGCTGGTACCTTTATTGCGCGCGGCGATGGACAACCACATTGTTACGGGAGAATTCTTCAGCGGTGCCTGGGACGACATAGGAACTCTGGAACGGCTCGATTCGCTGAGGTAACGGTTTCCATTTTAAGTCTTGTATGATGGTGTGTTACTGTGGTATAACACCTTTACACATGATTTCTCAAGGATCTTGATATGAACTATTTTCGTCCGGCCCTCTTCGCAACCGCCTTGGCGCTGACTCTCGTTGCCTGCAGCAAGGGCGAGGAAGCCATGGATTCGACTGAAACGCAGCACGACAATGAGCTTTTGTCCTACGTACCGGCTGATACACCTTATCTGGGCGCAAATCTGCAGCCCTTGCCCGACGACGTGATCGACGCTTTCCTGCTGCGTCTCGATCCTGTTTTTCAGGAAATGCAAACCCAGTTGACTCTCGCGCTGTCAAAGATGGAGGGCATGGAACAGGAGGAAACCGGGGATGACCCGGCGCCCAGGCTCATGCTGGCGGTGCTGCGCGAGCTGGACGGTAAGCTGAATCGCCCTGGCCTGGAAAGCCTGGGTCTCGATATTCAATCGCACAAGGTCGTTTACGGCCTGGGTGCATTCCCGGTGTTCCGCCTCGGGCTTTCCGATGCGGATGCCCTGCGGGCAACGATACAGCGCGTCCTGGACGACGCTGGCGTCATGGCGCCCGAGCAGAACTACCAGGGAGTTTCATACTGGCGCATAACTGACAGCGGTCATCACGATTCAACCGCGGGTCTTTACCTGTCGATCATGGAAAAT
>CAMYKC010000040.1 GCA_947258865.1 uncultured Lysobacterales bacterium | reverse complement strand
TCCATCGTGAACTTAGTAGAGTCCGTTTTCAAGCAAGGAGACGGACATGAAGCGCAAGCGCTACACCGAGGCCCAGATACTGGGATTTTTGAAAGAGGCCGAGGCCGGTATTCCAGTCAAGGAGCTGTGTCGTAAACACGGTTTCAGTGATGCCTCATTCTATAACTGGCGATCCAAATACGGCGGTATGGAGCTGTCTGACATCAAGCGACTGAAGGCGCTGGAACAAGAGAATGCCCGCCTGAAGAAGCTGCTGGCCGAGACGATGCTGGACAAAGAGGCGATCGAGGCAGCTTTGAGAAAAAAGTATTAACCCCGCAAGCGAAGCGAGCAGCGGTAGCAGAGATGCAGGCCGAGACAGCCATTTCCGAGCGCCGGGCCTGCCAGCTTGTGGGGTTGGCGCGAAGGACCTTACGTTATGAGCCAAGACGATCATGGGAAGATGAGCAACTCCAGGCCAGGATCATCGAACTGGCGCAGGAACGGCGCCGGTTCGGCTATCGCCGGATCCATGCCTTGCTGCGGCGTGAAGGCTATGAGATCAACCACAAACGGACGTATCGACTGTACCGGGAAGCCAGCCTGGCGGTTCGTCAACGTAAGCGTCGCAAAGGTGTGGCGGTGCCCAGAGAACCGTTGACCTTGCCTAAAGAACGTAATGCGGTCTGGTCGATGGACTTCATCTTCGATGCGCTCAGCACCGGCCGGCGCTTGAAAGTACTGGCCATCGTGGATGACTGCACCAAAGAGCTCGTTGACTTGGTAGCCGATAGCAGCATCTCCGCTCACTATGTGTGCCGAGTGTTGGATCGGGCCGCCCGGTTCCGTGGTTATCCGCAAGCCATTCGCACCGACCAGGGACCCGAGTTCACCAGCAAGGCGCTGGACCAGTGGGCTTATGAGCACGGTGTTGAACTGAAGCTGATTCAGGCAGGCAAACCAACCCAAAATGCGTTTATCGAAAGTTTTAACGGCAAGCTACGAGATGAATGCCTGAACGAACACTGGTTCCATTCACTCGAGCATGCCAGAGCGATACTCAGACATTGGCGACAGGACTACAATGAACATCGGCCACACTCGATGCTGGGGTACATAACTCCGGTCGAAAAGGCCGAACAATTACGTAAACAATGACGGCTCAACTAAGTAAAACGTGATACTGAGACAGGGGGCAGGTCAAACAAAAGGATTTACATAGGATTTAAGAACTAGATCCAGGGTATTCTCGGGCAATAAAAAAGGGCCTGAGATTTACTCTAAGCCCTTGTATTTAAGATAAATAATAATGGCGCGCCCGACAGGATTCGAACCTGTGACCTCTGCCTTCGGAGGGCAGCACTCTATCCAGCTGAGCTACGGGCGCGTAATTTTTTCCAGGGGCGCTAGTTTAATGGCATATACCTGTCCAAGTAAACGAGTGAGTGCTTCCTGTAGGGGGGTGCAAACGCTATAATATTCTGCTTGATATCCTGTCTGACGGGGCAGGAAACAGAAAACAAAACATTGCTTCAGAGGTTCCAATGGATCAAAGCGAAGATCGCGCATTTCTGCGCCAGTTCAGTGGTGTCATCGTAGCCTTCATCGTGCTGACGATTGCACTCATTTTCCTGGCCAGGTATATGCAGCCCGAACCAGACAGCAGCGCCAATCCCAGCCAGGGCATCCTGGCCGAACAACGGATCGCGCCAGTAGGCGCCGTGCGCGCTGGTGAGGCAGGCGCCGCGGCCCTGGCAGAGATGCAGGCGGCGGTCGATGAGGCCGAACCGGCCGGCGAGATTGTGGTAGATGGTTCCACCGTGTATGGAGGCCTTTGTAAGACCTGCCATGACACCGGTGTTGCCGCCGCCCCAATCAAGGGCTCGGAACAAATGGCCGCCCGGTTGACGGAAAAAGGCCTCGAGACCCTGGTTTACAATGCCATCAACGGGCTGAACGCGATGCCGGCGAGGGGCGGCAATCCTACCCTTAGCGATGAGCAGATCCAGGCGGCCGTCGAGTTCATGCTGCCATAGCTGAAGCGCTATCCTGACATCCATTCCCTCATGTATCAGATTCCGCCTGGCGCCTTTGCCGGGCGTCTTGCTCGCTTTGGGCTGCAGCGACGCCGCACCACCAGATAATCAGGCCGCGCTGCTCTGCCAGGCTGAAGCCACGGCAATATCCGCCATTCAGGGCAAAGATTGGTACTCACCGCTGCAGGACTCCACCGTCACCGTTCGCGGAATTGTCACTTCTGCCGACCCCGGTAAAGGCTTTTATATCGAAGAGTCCGGCGTGGTCGAGCCGGCACAGTCCTCGAGAGCGCTTTACGTTGCGGACGCCAGCCTGTCTGGTCTGGTGACTCCGGGCCAGCAATTGACGCTCAGCGGCCGGGTGGACGAGACGGGCGCGAAAAAGGACACGCTGACTTCGTTGGCCGACGTCACTTCACATGCCTTATGCGCCGAGAACCTGGATCTTCCGCTTACCCGGGCTGAACTGCCGATGGACTCCGAAAATCGTGAGGCACTGGAAGGCATGAGGCTTGCCTTCGAACAGGCTTTGACCATCACGGATATTTATAACTTCCATCGCGGGGAAACGACCCTTAGCGCCAAGGGCGTGCTCCGCGTGCCCACCGAAATCAGGATGCCGGGCGGCGATGCGGGCCAGCAAGCCAGGAAAAACCGCTCCAGATCCATTGACGCACTGCTACCTGGCGCGACTTTCGAACCTTCCCCTGTCGGATCAACCCTTCGCGAGGTGATGGGCGTGTTAGGTCACGATGGCAACGAGCAGCAACTGCTGCTCGAGTACTGGCAAATCGCTGAGTCACCACGAGCGGCCGTGCTGGCGCCACCCGCCCCGGGCGACTTGCGAATAGTCAGCAGCAACCTGTTGAATTTTTTTAACGGCGATGGCCGCGGCGGTGGCTTTCCGACCGAGCGTGGGGCGAAAACGCTCCTGGACTTCGAAAATCAAAAAGACCGTACCCAAGCCGCCACGGCGATGATGCGGGCCGATTTATTGGCGGTACAGGAACTGGAAAATGACGGATTCGGCGAGTTCAGTGCGGCACAGTCGCTGGTGGAACTCTTGAGCCAAGCCGGGCACGGGGATTACGCCTTTATCGCACCCTCTGAAGATCGCATCGGCAATGACATCATCACGGTTGGCCTGTTCTACCGGCCACAAGCACTGGAGCCCATTGGATCTGCCCATGTGCTCTATGCCCCGGAGTTCGACGGTTTGAGCCGGCCCCCGCTGGCGCAACTGTTTCGGCACAGGGACTCGGGAGCTAATTTGCTCGTGGCGGTCAACCACCTCAAGTCCAAAGGGCGCTGCCCTGAATCCGGTGAAAACACCGATCAGGAGGATGGCCAGGGTTGCTGGAACCAATCCCGCGCGGCAGCCGTCCAGGCACTGGTCCCGTGGTTGAAGAGCCTGTCACTTGACGTCGGCAGCGACCATGTCCTGATCCTGGGCGATATGAATGCCTGGCGTAACGAAGAACCGATAGAGCAATTCAAAGCGGCTGGTTACGTCGATCTCGTGGAAGAACGATCAGGCTTGCCTCAGCACAGCTTCCTGTATTGGGGGCAAACAGGCACTCTGGATTATGCATTCGCTTCCCCCGCGCTTTCCGTTAACGCCCGGCAGGCACAGATCTGGCACATCAATGCCGACTGGCCGGGAGGCATGGATTTACCGGAACCCTGGCTGCGAATGTCAGATCACGACCCGGTGATCGTGGATTTCAACTTCAGCCATTCAGCCACTTCCGATTGAAGTTTGCCGAAGACGGATTCGAACCGGGCGGCTAAAAAAGGCTCGAAATCGTCCCAGATTTCGTGCACACGGTGCAGGGGATTGGGCCGCGACAGTCTCCGGCCAATGCCCTCCAGGCTGTAAAGAATTTCGTCCCCAGAACGGTAGGCGGCAAAAAGTCCGCGCCGGTCCGCGTAGCGCATGAACCTCCGCAGCCTGTCTGGCAGCAGCTCATCATGACGGGCGAGTAGTGCGCGAACTCCGAGGTCAAAGTCATCGAGACTCACTTCGGAGTAGTGTGTCCATCGTTTCGCCAGTTCATGGTCAATGGCCAGATCGATGACAATTCCGCTGAAGCGCCGGAACGGAGCGCCAAACCAACTTCGCATGCTGGCGACCTCGGGAAGTGCATCGGTATGAACATCAATATGTCGGTGCAGAAGAATACCCCGCTGAACTTCCTCGCTGAATGCCGCAAGAGCCTGTTTTCCGCGGATGAAATCACCCAGCATTGCACCCAGCCTCAGGCTTTCATCATCACCCGCGAGCACGAGATGGGCCAGGAAATTCATCGAGCCAGACTACCAGAAAGCCTGGCTTCTGGCCTCTCACCGTCGCTCTGCGTTATCATGTAATCCCACGCGAGGCGATCTACCAGGACATGACAGAAGCCCGGACTGTCGAGCAACCAGGCGAGTTTCCAGCCGAACGCAGCGAAATTCTGTTACGCGGACCGGCCGGCGTGCTCGAATGCGCTGTGGATGTGCCCGAACCGGGCGATGCGCGGCCTGCAACCATCATTATCTGCCATCCTCACCCCGATCATGGCGGAACCATGCATAACAAAGTGGTGACCATTCTCGAGCGATCCATGCGGGAACTCGGGCTGAGAACGATTCGATTCAATTTCCGCAGCGTGGGTGCAAGCGAGGGTATTTTTGACGACGGCTATGGCGAAACCGACGATCTGTTCGCGGTAGCGGAATGGGTCAGGCGAACCCGCCCGGATGATTCGCTCTGGCTGGGTGGTTTTTCGTTTGGTTCCTATATAGCGACCCGGGCAGCGCTCAACCTCGATGTAGGCCAGCTCATAACGATCGCGCCGCCTGTAGATCGCTATGCTTTTGAAAGCCTGCATCATCCCGAGTGCCCCTGGCTGGTTATCCAGGGCGATGAGGACGAGGTGATCAACATCGACGCGGTCACAAACTGGGTCAAAAAGCTCAACCCCCCACCTGACCTGATCGTCATGAAAGAAGCAGATCATTTCTTTCACCGCCGCATCATGGACCTGCGCGGCCTGCTGAAGAACGGCGTCCGTGAAAATCTCCCATAGGTGCGCAACTCTCCACTGAAGCATTACCAGGAACTGGTTGAAAGCGATAAGTTCACTCGCGATCCGGACCAGTTAGACGCCATAGCGGCACTGGACGGGCTGTGGCATGCACTGCAGAGACAGCGGCACCCCACTATTCTCGACAGAATCCGCCGTAAACCGCCAGAGTACGCGAAAGGCCTGTACCTCTGGGGCAGCGTAGGGCGTGGCAAGACCTGGCTCATGGATTTGTTTTTCGAACACTTGCCTGTAAAACGCAAGCAACGTCTTCACTTCCACCGCTTCATGCAGCGGGTCCATCACGGGCTCAAGGCACAGGGCAAGGTTCAGGATCCCTTACCCCGTATTGCGGCGGAATGGGCGGAATCCTGCAGCGTTTTGTGTCTTGATGAGTTTTTCGTATCCGACATTGCCGATGCCATGCTGCTGGCGGGTCTGCTGGAAAACCTGTTTAAAACAGGCGTGACGCTGGTCACCACTTCCAATAGTGAACCCGACAAGCTTTACCGTGACGGGCTGCAGCGTGCCAAGTTTCTGCCCGCCATCGAGCTGATCAAGAAACATACCCAGGTGATGGAATTGCCCGGCCGGACCGATTACAGGCTGCGGATACTGGAGCAATCCGAAATTTATCACTATCCGTTGGACCGGTCTGCCGACGAGGTCATGACGGCCATTTTCAACCGCATGGCGGCCGAGTGCGAACTGAACCATGACCTCGAAATCAACGGCCGCGCCTTCCATGCCGCAAGGCGGGGCGATGGCGTTATCTGGTTCGACTTCAATGAGCTCTGCGAAAAACCCCGCGGCAGTATCGACTACATCGAGATCGCGCGAGCTTTCAACACCGTGGCGCTCAGCAATACACCGCAACTGACCGACGAAGATGCAAATGCAACCCGGCGCTTTATCACCATGGTCGATGAATTCTATGACCGCAATGTCAAGCTACTGATGTCCGCCGAGGTTTCCATCATCGACCTGTATGCCGGGCGCAAGCTTGCTTTCGAATTCGAACGAACAAGGAGCCGCTTGACGGAAATGCAATCCCACGATTACCTGGCTCAGCCGCATCTGCCCTAGGCAATTCGGAGCCAGCTAAAAGAAAGGGCCGGTAAGGGGTCAACCGGCCCTTTCATGAGACCTGGTGCAAGGGGAACACCGGTCTCGAACCAGAAATGTCGTAAGGGGGGACGACAAATCCGGTTTGATCGATATATTTTATCTTCTGGAAAAATTATTTCAGCCCAAATCAATCATAGCCTATTGGCCGCGATTTGAGCAAGGAATCGACAGAAATAGTCAACAAGTCTCCGTCGGGAGTCTGCTGAGGCTGTCCTTCGGGTGGCCCAAAGGCCGTGCCGTAGATAATCTCGAAAGTGAGCGGGTACTTGCCCTGGACCAGTAAAGGCCCGAAGGCGAGCTCGAGCTGGTCTTTCACGCTCTCCCAGCAATCCCAACCCTCGACCAGCATGGCCGTACCGGTGGCTTCCAACTCTTCGGCCAGCGCGTCGAGGGACGGATAATGAAGCGTGATTTTTTCCGTGTCCATGACCGTTTCACGGAAGCCCACTGAAGCCAGGGCATCTCCCACCTCCAACAGGTCCGGAAAAAAGGGCGCCCGCATGCCTTCGCCTATCAATGCAAATGCATCATGAAGTTGTACCAGTGCGGCGGGCCCCAGGGTCGTGAACAGAAACATGCCGTCCGGGCGCAATATCCTCCGGACTTCTGCGAACAGGTCCACGGGATCTGGTGACCAAAAACAGGCCAGATTGGAAAAAACCAAATCGGCAGACCGGGTTGCGAACGGCAACGCGCCCATGTCTCCACACACTGGCTTGAGCGCTCTGCGCAGACGCGATTTGCGCCGAAGCTGCAACAACATAGCCCGGGATATGTCCAGGCTAATGACCTCAGCCTTTCGAAACGTTTGCTTGAGCCCGGCACTTCCCTCACCCGTCCCGCAACCCAGGTCGAAAATGCGTGACGGCTCGAACCGGCGAAAACCGGTCCGCTCCAACAGACGAACTCCTGCTTCGCGTTCAAGTGCAGCGTGCCGATCATACTGATCGGCCATGCGATCGAAATGATCCCGAATGGAGTGTGAGTTGATCAAACCTGGCTCCGGACACTGTCTTTGCAAGAACTAGGGGGTATTTTGCAGCGTCGGCCGGGCCAAGCCAAATAAGGGGTCTTGCTTAGCTGCTCCCGGCTGCGGGCGATGCGAAGAAGGAAAAATTCCTGCAGCATTCATGAACACGTTCCTACACCAGGTTTCTCCCGGCAGGCTAAGGTTAAGCGATGTGGCAAACCTTCAGCAGCAACTTACCCGGAAAGCCGGGCGGTCGCTGGGTGGCCTGGATTGTCGATGGCATACTTCCTCGGCATTGTGTCTTATGTGGCCAACTCAGCACCGATGCCAACCTGTGCGATTTGTGTGAGGCCGATCTGCCTCGCACGCGGTATTCCTGCACGCTGTGTGGTCTACCCATTGCGACGGCACGCGACCCGGTCTGCGGCCCTTGCCTTACACTGGCTCCACCCTGGAGCCGGGTTGTCTCGGGACTCGAGTACCGGCATCCCGCTGATCACCTGGTCCGCAGGTTCAAATTCAACCGCAGTCTGGCCTGCGGCGAAATACTGGGCTCGCAATTGCTCCGGTCGATTGGTCAGCGGCAGGTGGAAATGCCCGATGTCATCATCCCTGTGCCACTGCACCGGGCACGCCATTTCATCAGATCGTTCAACCAGGCTGATTTGCTGGCCCGGCAACTGGCCAGTCATTTCGGCATTCCGGTGCACAGCTGCTTTTTACGCCGCGTCCGGCGTACCCGCGCCCAGTCCGGTCTCGATGCAGCCAACAGGCGCAAGAACGTCAAAGGGGCGTTTTGTTGCAGGAAGCCCACTGGTGGCGCGGCGATCAACCATGCCGCCCTGGTTGATGACGTGATGACAACAGGTGAGACGCTTGCGGATTGCACGAGAGCGCTGAAAGCCGCCGGCGTGAGAACAGTCTCCATCTGGATCGCCGCCCGTGCGCCGGCCAGCCAGGTCAACCATCCGGTTTGAGCTTCTCCCCGGAGCCATAGGCGACCCGCCGACCCTGGTTGGGTAAGTCGAGCAAAGCGCAGGCAATGCAGGGGGTGCGGTTTCGGCGCAGCCGAAGAAGCGCGCCCGTAATGCCGTAGCGCGTGAGCGGTACCAGAAGGGTCGAGCGCCTATCGCGTGCCGTTGAGCGCAGCCGCCTTCCGCAGCGTAGGCAGTGAGGGCAGAGCGACTTTCGGCGTAGCCGAAAAAAGTGCTGACCGAACGCCGTCCACGCGTAGGCGGGAGCAGGGAAGCGAGACTCCTTCCATTTCAGGCCTGTGTGTATGCACCCGCCAAGGCAAAATGAACCATCAACCCGAGAAAAATAACGAAGCCGACCCAGTTGTTATTCAGGAAAGCCTTGAAGCAGGCCTCCCGGTCCCGGGCGCGAACGCTGACGAGTTGCCGCGCAAACAGCAGGCCGGCGCAGGTCACACCCGCGAACCAGGGCCAACTCAGATCCAGAGTAACGCCCATCGAGGCCAGCATCGCGAGCATCAGCGCCATCAGCACACCCGTCACCAGCAGGTCGAACCTGCCAAAAAGAATGGCGGTTGACTTGATGCCCACCGCCAGGTCGTCTTCGCGGTCCACCATGGCGTACAGCGTGTCATAACTCACAGCCCATAGTGTGTTGATGGCCAGCAGCCACCAGGCGGTAAAAGGCACAGCGCCGGTTTCTGCCGCGAACGCCATCGGTATGCCCCAGCCGAATGCAATGCCCAGCACGACCTGTGGAACATGCGTGAATCTCTTGAAAAACGGATAGGTCGAGGCGAGTGCAGCGCCCACCAGCGCCAGCTTGATGGTCAGGGAATTGGTCAGGAGCACCAGCAGGAAAGCGAACAGCATCAGAAGCAGGAACAGGCCTGCCGCCTGCTTCAGATGCAGTTCACCTGAAGCCAACGGCCGGTTACGGGTTCGTTCAACGTGTGGATCGAAACCCCGGTCAGCGATATCGTTCATCACGCAACCGGCGGCGCGCATGACGACCACTCCGGCCGTGAAAATCAGGATAATCTTGAACGCTGGTAAACCTGCGCCGGCCAGCAGCAATGCCCACCAGGTTGGCCAGAGCAGCAATAATATGCCGATGGGCTTGTCGAAGCGCATCAGCCTCCAGTATGCGTTCCACGGAATGGTCATCGAGCAGCCTGCTGCCTTACCTGGATCAAGATATTCTGAACGCTTCGGGCCCGAGTGCAACCAAATTCGATACAATGCGCGCAAAATCAACTGTGAAATAGACATGGAACTGATCGATATCGGTTGCAACCTGACACACGATTCTTTTGACGAAGACCGGGAACAGGTTATGGAACGCGCCGCGAAAGCCGGCGTCGTTCAGATGATCGTTACCGGCGCCAGCGAAGATGGCAGCAAGGCAGCGCTGGAACTGGCCCGAAGCCACCCCGGAAGACTCTTTGCAACGGCGGGGGTGCATCCCCACCGGGCTTCCGAATTCACGGATGAAACGGAATCTTTGCTGCGCTTGTTGAGCGCGCAGCCGAGTGTCGTTGCCGTGGGGGAAACCGGGTTGGATTATTTCAGGGATATCTCGCCGCGCGATGTGCAACGCGATGCATTCCGGCGGCAGTTACAGATCGGGATCGACTCCGGCCTTCCGCTTTTTCTCCACTTGCGGGATGCACACCAGGATTTTCATGCCATCCTGAAGGAAAACCGGCATGATCTTAGCGACGTTGTCGTCCACTGCTTTACCGGCAGCCGCGAAGAAATGCATGAATACCTGGACCTGGACTGCCACATCGGCATCACCGGCTGGATCTGCGACGAAAGGCGCGGAACGCACATGAAAGAGTACCTGAGTGACATTCCGCTAAACCGACTACTCGTGGAAACCGATGCCCCCTACCTGAAACCCCGCAACCTCAGGCCTCGGGTAAAAACCCATCGCAACGAACCTCGTTGGCTACCCTGGATCGTGGGCACGCTTGCAGCTGCACGGGGCGAGCATCCCGACGTCGTCGCGGATCATACGACCGCAAACGCGCGTCGCTTTTTCAGATTATCCGCGCAGTAGGCGACCGCACTCAGAAGGGCTGTTGCATCACTTGCGCCGTCAACAGCACGATACGCTTGTGCTGTAACTTCAGGCTTTTTTCCAGGTCCCGGTAACGCGAAGTGAAAGAAGCTGTCTCGGTCTCGATGCGTTCGGCCAGTTTTTGCCTGCCCACCTGGACACGGTCCATCTGCAATCGCTGCCATTCTTTGATGGTATCGACGAACTGGGCATACTCGATTTCGAGCTGTTCTCTCAGACGGGTGCTGACGCCACCCTGCTCGAGCTTTCTCTGGGCGTTCTTGAAATCCATGTTGAGGCGGGCCCTCAGGACCTTGAACATGGGCGCACGTTTTCTGTTCTTAACCAGGCCCAGCAAGGCGCAGGTAGAAATGAACCATTTATTCATGTCGAGATGCCACCAACGTATTCCGCAGCGATAGTCACTCTGGAAAAGGTGATGATAATTGTGATAACCCTCGCCGTAGGTAATCAGTGCGAGAAAATGCTGGTCCCGGGCTGAGTTCTCATCGGTGTAAGGCTGCCGGCCCCACATATGGGCCAGCGAATTGATGAAGAAGGTAACGTGGTGGTTGACCACCAACCGGGCCACGCCGGCCAGCAGGAACATACCCAGCACGTCGCCGGTCAGCCAACCCAGCAACAGCGGCACACCCAGGTTGGTGGCCCACACCAGAGTCCAGTACCAGCGATGTTGCCAGGCGGCCACTGGATCTTTCTCGAGATCACGTACGATACTGTAATCGACTTCTCCGCTGGGATAATCCTTCAACATCCAGCCGATATGCGCAAACCAGAATCCTCGTCCGATTGAATACGGATCCTTGTCATTGTCGTCAACGTCCCGGTGATGGACCCGGTGGCGCGCTGACCAGACGATGATGCTGTTCTGCAGAGCCATGCCGCCCATGACGGCCAGAAACCACTTCAAAAGAGGGTGCGCTTCATAGGTGCGATGCGACCACAAACGGTGATAACCGCTGCCAATACCGATGCCGTTCAGCACAGCGAAGATACCGAAAAACAGCCAGCTCCAGCCGTTATAACCGTAAACAATGCCGTACCACGGAACGACTGTGACGGCAGCGAGAAAAGTAAGTCCAAGCACTGCGGTCACAGCCCAGTTGACGGACGGGCGCTCTTGTTCTTCCATGAGATTGGATTCAGACATCAATAGTTCCTGCAAATAATCATTTTGTACACGTCTCGTTTAACCTATCAGTTTAAACCAGCTGCGCGCGTTACGCATGTAATTTCGCCGCAACGGCGTCGCTAATGCAGACCAGGGTTCAGGAACTCAGGTCCGCAGCCCGGTTCCCCTGTTGAGCAGCACCAGGCACGAAACGAACAAAATTGCACCAGCGGTCAGGATCACCCCGTAAGTCATCCCCAGGCTCACGTCCGATACACCGAGCATTCCAAGCCTGAATCCGTTGACCATGTACAGTATCGGGTTGAATATCGAAACTTTCTGCCAGAATTCCGGCAACAGCGAGATCGAGTAAAACACGCCGCCCAGGTAGGTCAATGGAGCGAGGACAAAAGTCGGAATGATCGCGATGTCGTCGAACTTCTGCGCAAATATCGCGTTGACCATGCCTGCGAGCGCAAAAACCACTGCCGTCAGGAAAAGAACTGAAAGCATGATCAGCGGATGCTGCACCTCGATCCGGGTGAAGAACAGCGAAACCAGCATCACCACTGCGCCAACCATCAGGCCACGCACCAGTGCACCTGTGACATAGCCTGCCAGAATAATCCAATTGGGCAGCGGGGAGATCAGCAGTTCCTCGATGTGCTTGCCGAACTTGGCGCCGAAGAATGATGAGACCATGTTGCCGTAGGAATTGGTGATCACCGACATGATGACCAGGCCCGGCACAATATATTGCATGTAGCTAAATCCACCCATGTCACCGATGCGGCGTCCGATCAGTTCACCGAAAATGATGAAATACAGGGTCATCGTGATCGCAGGTGGCACAATGGTTTGGCCCCAAATCCGCAGGATACGCGTGACCTCCTTGCGTACAATGGTTGCATAACCGACCCAAATGACGTTGCTGTTCATGCCGCGACTCCGGGCTGCCGGGCGCTTTTATCCACCAGGCGCATGAAAAGTTCTTCGAGGCGGTTCGCCTTGTTGCGCATGCTCAGCACGTGAATACCCTGGCGCTCCAGTTCAGAGAACAGGTTATTGAGCGATTTCTGCTTCGGCAGGGAAGCCTCCAGCGTTTTCTCATCGCGCACTACGATCTCCATGCCCTCCAAGGTGGGACATTGCACGATGGACTCCCGGAGATCCAGCACGAATGTCTCGACATCGAGTGTGGCCAGCAATGACTTCATGTCGGTGTTCTCGATGATTTCTCCGTGATCGATGATTGCGATGTTACGGCAAAGGCTTTCCGCCTCTTCCAGGTAGTGGGTCGTGAGTATTACGGTCGTGCCGCTGGCGTTGATGTCTTTGATGAATTCCCACATGGAGCGGCGAATTTCGATATCGACTCCGGCGGTCGGCTCGTCAAGGATCAACAAACGGGGTTCGTTCACCATTGCTCTTGCGATCATCAAGCGCCTTTTCATACCGCCGGAGAGTGTCCGGGAAATTTTGTCGGCCTTGTCCCAGAGGTTCAGTTGTTGCAGGTACTTTTCTGCTCGTTCCAGGGCGACTTCGCGCGGAATGCCATAATAGCCCGCCTGATTGACGACAATTTCCAGCGGTTTCTCGAACTGGTTGAAGTTGAGTTCCTGCGGAACCAGGCCTATGTACGACATGGCCCTGGACCGATCCCGCTGCACACTGGTGCCAAAAACACGGGTCTCGCCGCTGGACGCATTGACCAGCGACGAAATGATGCCGATCAGGGTGGATTTTCCAGCGCCGTTCGGACCGAGCAGTGCAAAAAAATCCCCCTCTTCAACTTCAAGCGATATTCCCTTGAGGGCTTCGGTACCGTTCTTGTAGATTTTCCTGAGATCATTGACCTGAAGTGCATACATCATCTAGATGTGGTGCACGCATCCTTTGAATTCAATGACCATTCACCTATGGACAGTGCACCGAATTAAGCCTATCGTTTCTGCTCTTTTTGTTTCTGGTTGAGTCGGGAGATCATGCGTTCCAGACGATCAAAATCTTTGGCAGCACTGCTGTGCGCACTGGTGTTGACGACCGATAGCGACCTGGCCAAGGCAGCCGGGGACGATTCGGGCATTGAACTGGAGACCTGTGAGCTGGTCGTGCCAGGCACACCGCTGTCTACGGTCGGTCAATGCGGCTGGCTCGATGTCGCGGAAAATCCGGACGAACCCGACGGACGCCGGATCAATATTCGGGTCGCGCGCATTCCCGCTCGCGGCCGCGTCGCCGAATCCGATCCGCTGGTCTTTTTTGCAGGCGGGCCAGGGCAAGCCGCCACCGAAACATGGCCGTTGATTGCACGCGCGCTGGCTAAAGTCAGCGAAAACCGGGATATCCTGCTGGTCGACCAGCGCGGCACCGGACAGTCCAATGCCCTTAAGTGCCCGCAAATTGAGCTGGACGAGGCTCTGGCGCTGGATTGGGATGAACTGGCTCGAACGACCCGCGAATGCCTCGAGTCCCTGGATGGCGACCCACGGTTCTACACGACGACGATTGGAATGCATGACATCGATGCAGCGCGCGCCGCCCTGGGTTATGAGCAGGTCAACCTCTTTGGCGGTTCTTACGGCACACGAGCGGCCCAGGTCTACCTGAGGCTGTTCCCAGAACGTGTTCGATCCGTTGTATTGGATGGCGTTGTGCCGCAGACCCTGGCGTTGGGTACCGAGCATGCCGAAAAACTGGACCAGGCCATCTATCGGGTTCTCAATGCCTGCGATACTGATGCAAAGTGTGGAGAAACGTTTCCCGATTCCGCCGGAAAACTGGCCGCTCTGGTGAAATCGCTCGAAGAAAATCCAGTTGACGTCACAGTTGAGCATCCGACCACCGGCGTACCCTTCAGCCTTTCTTTCGACCGCGAAGTGCTCGCCTCGTCCCTGCGTTTCCTGTCGTATTCCCCGGATACGCAAGCGATGCTGCCGCTGTTGATTCACGAAGCCGCGGTCGAGCGACGATTTGACCGGCTTGCGAGCCAGATGATGATCGCGGCGACCGGGCTGCAACAGAGTATTTCACAGGGCATGGAATTGTCCGTCATGTGTGCCGAGGATTTTCCGCTGTTCCCTGCAAACCCGCCCGCCAACGACTTCCTCATGGGCAATATGATGGAGAAGGCCGTTGGGATCCAGTGCGGGGTCTGGCCCAAAGGACCTGTTCCCGATAATTTCCATGACCCGGTCGGGGGCGAAGTGCCCGTACTCCTCTTGTCTGGAGAACTCGACCCGGTCACGCCACCGGAGTATGCCGAACGCGTCGCCACCCACTTCCCGAACAGTCTTCACCTGATCGCTCCGGGACAGGGTCACATTGCATCAACGCGCGGCTGCATGGGCAAGATCGTGTCCCAGTTCATCATCTCCGGCAGCACGGAGGACCTGGAAACCGGCTGTATGTCCCAGATGAAGATCACCCCGTATTTCATTTCCCTGACAGGGCCGACGCCATGATAGTGGTCAAAGACCTGCGCAAGTCCTTTGGCGACGTCAAGGCGGTCAATGGTGTGTCTTTCGAGGCCCGGGATGGTCAAATTACCGGTCTTCTGGGCCCCAACGGGGCAGGCAAAACGACCACGCTTCGCATGCTTTATTCGCTGCTTCCACCGGATGATGGTGAAATCCGTATCGACGGGCTGGACCCCACGCGGGATGCGATGGAGATCAAGCGAACCCTTGGGGTTGTGCCCGATAGCCGCGGACTCTACTCGCGCCTGACCGCCCGGGAAAACATCAGCTACTACGGCCAATTGCACGGCATGAGCAAGCAAGCCATCCGGGCGCGGATCGAAAACCTGACGGAAACGCTGGACATGGACGACTTCATCGACCGGCGCACGGAGGGATTTTCCCAGGGCCAGCGCGTCAAGGTAGCCATCGCGCGTGCGATGGTGCACGAGCCCCAGACGGTGCTGATGGACGAACCCAGCAATGGCCTGGACGTCATGAGCACCAGGGCGCTGCGGGACTATGTTCGCGGTTTGAAGCACGAGGGGCACTCGGTGGTGCTGTCCACCCATATCATGCAGGAGGTCGCCGCTCTGTGTGACCGCATCATTATTATCGCCAAGGGCGAGGTAGCCGCGGACGGCACGGCCGAAGATTTGCTTCAACGGTCTGGTTGCGACTCGCTCGAAGACGCCTTCGTGAAACTGATCGGCACCGAGGAGGGATTGCTGGCCGGGCATTGTTCAATTCCCTGTTACTCGGCCCGATCCTTTTCCCACTGCTCTTCGTCGGCTTGATGTGGTTCCTCGAAAGCACAGAAAGGGAGCGAGCTGAAAAGACACTGGAATTACCCGTGGTCGGTGCTCATTACGCCCCGAGCCTTATCCGCTTTCTCGAGCAGCAAGGCGCGTTGATCCAGCCGGAACCTGAGGATCCGGAACAAATGGTGCGCAACCAGGAAGTACCGGTGGTTCTTCGCATTCTTCCGGAATATCCCGAGCAGTGGGAACAGGGCCTGCCGGCGCCGGTCGAAGTCCTTTCGGATCCTTCCCGGCAGGAATCTAACGCTTCGATCCGTCGGGTCAAGGGCCTGCTGTTCGGCTATGGCCAGCAGATCGGCTCGCTGCGCCTGCAATTACGCGGTATTGCACCACAACTGGCATCGCCCATCATGATCAAGGATGTCGATCTTTCGACCCCTAAGAGCCGCGCGATCCTGGCAATGATCTTCCTGCCTTACGTATTGATGATTACCGCGTTTACCGGAGCAACGCACCTGGCCATGGACACGACTGCCGGTGAAAAGGAGAGGAAGTCCCTGGAGCCGTTGTTGATAAACCCGGTACCCCGCTGGCAGATCATGAGCGGAAAGATGATAACGACGATGGTCTTCGCCATGGCTTCGCTGGCCCTGACCCTGATCGCGTTCCGGATTGTGCTCCCCTTCTTGCCGGTAGGCGCTTTCGGGATGGATCTCACGCTGGGGCTGAATACGCTCCTGATGATCCTGCTGGTGATATCACCGGTAGCGATCCTGGCGGCCGCACTGCTGACCCTGCTTGCCTCGTTCGCCAAGTCTTATCGAGAAGCGCAAAGTTACATGGGCCTGGTGATCCTGATCCCGATGATTCCGAGCCTGATTTTCATGGCCAACCCCATCAAGGCAGAAGCATGGATGATGATGATCCCGCTGTTTTCGCAAAATATCCTGATCGGTGAGATCATTCGCGGTGAGTCGGTAATGTTGTCCTGGTATGCGATGTCCATCGCCAGTACGCTGATTATTGGCCTGGTTCTCGCCATGATGGCCGCGACTTTGTATAACCGCCCGAAATTGATTTTCAGCGGTTCCTGACATTCCAGGGTTCATTTTTGCTTTCACTTGACAAAAACTGGTGCTAAAGTGTAGTCAGGAAAAGGATTTCCTGGAGGTTAAAGTTATGGATGACTCCACCAGAAATGCGGCAGCCGCCGCTGCCCGGGTGAAACAAGACCCGGAATCTGCCAGCACGGAAACCAGCGAATCATTCGTCGCTTTCATGAATGAGCCCGCCGAGAAGGGCGGCACTGCCACTGTTGGTCAGGAGAAAGACCTGACGACTTCGGCGAAAGCACTCGATCGCTGGTTCACGGAGCGTCAGAAAAACCTTGGAGCCCCCCGCTTGCTGGAAGTGCCCAACGAGGCTCTGGTTTCGAACGGGGGCCCGCTGCAGATTACCGGCAATATCACGATTGTGAATGAAGACGGAAGCGTTCAATACGCCAACCACCTGACGCTCTGCCGATGCGGAAACTCAGGTTCTAAACCGAACTGTGATGGTCAGCATCTGGAACGCGAATTTCTGAACCCGGGTAAGATTTCAGAGGCTTCTGAAATTCCGGCTTCACAGCGGCCCAGCAAGATAACGATTTCCTGCATCAAGGACGGACCGATCACGTTCCGTGGAAGATTGAGGCTCCACAACCAATTTGGACAGGAATGCGTCAAGATGCGGGGTTCCTTGTGTCGCTGCGGCCATTCAACCAGCAAGCCATTTTGTGACGGATCACATGAAAAGGTAGGTTTCCGCACCGGCAGATAGCGGGCAGAGTTGCGCAGACCTTTCACGGGCGGCACAATCCGTCCATGGAAGTGTTTCGCGTTTTTCAGATCGAAGCCGCGCACCGGCTCCCGAACGTACCGGAGGGCCACAAGTGTGCACGCATGCACGGGCACTCATTCCAGATTGAAATTCACATCAGCGGGCCGGTGGGTCCGGAGTCTGGCTGGGTCATGGACTTCGCCGACTTGCGCCGCGTATTTCAGCCGTTGTACGACCAACTGGATCATCATTGCCTGAATGACATCGAAGGTTTGGAAAATCCGACCAGCGAAAATCTCGCTTGCTGGATTTGGGTCCGGCTTCTGCCCGACCTCCCTGAACTTTCAAAAGTGGTCGTCCAGGAAACCTGCAACGCGGGTTGTGTTTATACCGGCAATTGAGTCCATTACGGGCATACTCCGCGCTCATAAAAAAAGGCCAGACTTATGTCTGGCCTAATTCTTGAGACTTGGAGAGTCTTCACACAATCGTGTTCCTTCGACAAAATCTACGTTCAATTCTGCCGACGACTGTAGTGTACGGTTGGACTCTGGAAGCGTAATTGACCTGAGTCATGTTTAAAATTGTTGCGGGATATGGAATTATTTCCCCGGGGATGACGTCCAAAGGCTTGATGGTTGACGCCGGTCAACTGAAAACTGGTTGCCATCGTATAGTCTTCTCATTGCAAACAGGATGATCCAGGGCCCATTGATGGAACAACGAGTTAAATTCAATACAGAACTGATAAAAAGGTATGACATAGCGGGACCACGCTACACGTCATACCCAACAGCAGTGCAATTCATGGAAGGATTCGACGCGGAGGCCTACCGCCGGAATACGGCGGACAGCAACAGCGAATTGATTCCAAAACCGCTCTCTCTTTATGTTCATCTGCCATTTTGCAGGTCACTTTGCTATTACTGTGGATGCATGAAAAAAGTGACCCGGCACGAGCACCAGGCGACGCACTACCTTGGGCTGCTGGATCGCGAAATAGAGCTGCAGGGAAAACTGTTTGATCACGACCGTGAGGTGATCCAACTTCACTTTGGCGGCGGCACCCCAACCTTCCACAATGATGAGGAACTCAAAGCCCTGGTCAAGCAGTTAGGGCGGCATTTCTCTCTGAGCAAAAGGGACAGCCGGGAATTTTCAATCGAGGTGGACCCGCGTACGGTCGGCATTGAGCGGCTGGCTGAACTGGCTGCGATGGGCTTTAACCGGATCAGCCTTGGTGTGCAGGACATCGACCCGGCGGTTCAGAAGGCCGTCAACCGTGTTCAGGATCCTGAGGCCACACTGGAAATGATAGATGGCTCGAGAAACCTCGGATTCAATTCGGTTTCCATTGATCTGATTTACGGCTTGCCGCTGCAAACAGTGGAAAGCTTCGGCAAGACCATCGACACTGTGGTCGAAGCGAAACCCGATCGCCTTGCCGTTTATAACTCATCACGAAACTGACTGAAGCCGGTTACATCTATATTGGCATGGACCACTTTGCTCTGCCTGATGATGAACTTACCGTCGCCCAGCGGGAAGGAGGGCTGCAGCGCAACTTCCAGGGTTATTCGACCCGCCGGGAATGCGATCTCGTGGGTTTGGGTGTCAGTGCAATTGGCAAGGTGGGTGACTGCTATGCACAGAACATCAAGGACATCCCGACCTGGCAATCGGTTGTTGCCGAAGGGAAGCTGCCCATCTGGCGCGGCGTGAGCCTGACCACCGAAGACCGCTTACGGCGCAGCGTCATCGAATCCATCATGTGTCACGGCGAAGTCAATTTCGAACATTTCGAGTCCAACTACGCCATTGATTTTCACGAGCACTTCGCACTTGAGCTCGGGAACCTGCAGCAACTCGAAACAGACGGCCTGGTCGAAATGGGCAATGACGCCTTCAGCGTAACGGCGGAAGGCCGGCTGTTATTGCGGGCCATCGCCATGGTGTTCGATGAATACCTGCAGGAACCTCAAATCAAGCCGAAATTCTCAAGGGTGATCTGAGGGGGTTTTACGCTCAACAACACTGCGGCGGTGCCTTGCTGAACCGCTGGTCTGACCTGTTCTTCAGGAAGGGAATCCGGGGTCCTAAGCAATGCCACATACGTATTTATACGCATGTGGCTGAGCGTGCTGCGCAATATAATGCACTCAAAAGAATTAATTGGAGAGTGCGTCATGGAAAGTTCCCTAAGAGTCGCCAATATTCGAGATTACCGTCGTGAACCCTCCCGCTCGCAAGTTGCCTGCAGCCGCTGTGCTTTGGGCGAACTTTGCCTGCCGCGAGGCCTGACACCGGACGAAACCGAGCGTTTCGAGCAGATCGTCCACCGTTCGCGCCCCATCCAGCCCGGAGAACACCTTTTCAGGGCCGGAGACGAATTCCGTTCGGTCGCCTCGGTGCGAACCGGTTGTTTCAAGAGTTATGTTATCGATCATGAAGGGCAGGAGCAGGTTCTGGGTTTTCACCTGCCCGGTGAGATCATTGGCCTGGATGCAATTCATTCCTGCAAGCACGTAGCCAATGTCGTGGCACTCGACACCAGCGCCGTTTGCGGCCTGACTTTCGAAACCGTCACCAGCATGGCTCGTCATATGCCCGAGCTTCAATCGGAGCTGTTCCGCGTGATGAGCCAGCGCATCAGCGAACTTGAAACCATTGCGGGCGATTTGAGCGCAGACGAGCGGATTGCGATGTTTCTTCTCTCCCTGTCCGAGCGTTTCTCCCGGCGGGGATATTCCGACAAGGAATTCATCCTGGCGATGTCGCGCCGCGATATTGCCAGTTACCTGAGACTGGCTACGGAAACCGTGAGCCGCGTGTTGGCCCGATTCCAGAAGGCCGGTGTGGTCAAGGTCGACCGCAAGCAGGTTCGCATCCTGGATATGAATGAACTGAAAACGGTCGCCCGTAAATCCTGAAAGATAGCGGTCGGATAGCGTCCGGGCCAGCTAAACCAGCGCGCTTTTAGTGTTCGTGGCCACCAGGGCCATGAACATGGCCGTGTGAGATTTCTTCCTCGGTCGCTTCCCGTATATCGGTCACTTCGACATTGAATGTCAACGCCTGGCCCGCCAGCGGATGGTTCAGGTCCACGTCGATATTGAATCGGCCAACCTTTGCGATGATCGCCTGCACCGGGCCTTGCTTGGTCTGAATCGACACGGCTTGCCCCGGCTCGAGCCGGCCGGGATGCCTGAAAAGTTTGGCGGAAATACGCTGCACTTTGGTTTCGACCCTCTCGCCATACGCCTCCGCGGGTTCCACGGTTACCTCGAATTCATCCCCGACGTCTTTTCCGGCCATGGCCTTTTCAAGCCCGGGAATGATATTCCTGGATCCATGCAGGTAAGACATGGGCTGCCCCTCGTGCGATGACTCCAGCTGGTCACCCTGCTGGTTGGTCAACGTGTAATGAAAAGAAACGACCTTTTTGTTCTCGATGGCCATCGAAATCTCAATCGCTCTCAGAATCGGCCTGAGCCGGCGCATCCGCGGATACTTCAACGGTGATAATTTCGGACATGACCGGCGGCTCATGCGGTATGTGCCTGTAATCAGCAAACAGCACTTGCAAGGTATGTTGTCCTTCCACCAGCTGGACTTCCGTCTCGGTCTGGCCCTTCCCGAAATGGCGGATTTTGTCCGTCGCCGGAAGTGGCTGATTGAAATCGGGCATTTCCGCCACATCGATCAACAAATGGTGATGACCCGTGTTGTCAATCTCAACGCCCGCAGGCGCAATGCCCATACCGCTGACTGCAAACCTGACCGTGAACACGGTTGGCAAAACATCGCCATCGGCGATATTCGAGAATCCTACCGACGCTCCGTCTGGCGAAGCTGAACGATGACTGCCGGGCTGCCCCGAACTGTCTGTGCCTTCGGCCGCGTACAGGCTTGAAGCGATGATGAGTAGCAGGGCGGTCAGAACGGTGTTTGGTTTCATGCCAGATTTCTCCCTTTACCGCCCGGATTATGGCCCGAACCGGACGCGAGCGCTACTGCTGCCCCTTGATCCATGCGTTGACTTCGTCCGTCAGCACATCCAGCGGAACGGAACCCAGTGACAGGATAAAGTCATGGAACGCACGGATATCGAATTGCTCATTCAATGCCTCTTCGGCTTTCGAGCGGAGCTGCCAGATCGTGTACTCACCCAGCTTGTAGCTCAAGGCCTGGGCGGGCCAGGAGATATAGCGGTCCACTTCGGTGGTGACCTCGTGGATAGAAAGCGCCGTATTTGAAGCGAGAAAATCCAGAGCCTGTTCGCGGGTCCAGCCCATGGCATGAATGCCGGTGTCGATGACCAGGCGGCAGGCGCGCCACATTTCGTAGGTCAGCCGGCCGAAATGCTCATATGGCGTTTCATAGATTTCCATTTCGACCCCAAGCTTTTCGGCGTAAAGACCCCAGCCTTCACCGTAAGCTGAGATGTAGTCGAAACGGCGGAATGGAGGCTGGTTTTCCTGCTCCAGCGCCAATGCGCTCTGGGTATGATGACCCGGCGCCCCTTCGTGCAATGTCAGCGCGGGGATGGTATACAGCGGCCGGCTGTTCAGCGCATAGGTGTTAACCCAGTAGTAACCGCCCCGATGAGCATCGAGCGAGGCCGGAACATAACGTCCGGCGGTATAAAACGGTGCAATTTCTTCGGGCACCGCGGCGACACCGTATGGCTGGCGTGGAAGGTGGCCAAACATCATGGGCAGGCGGCCGTCTATCTTCTTTGCATAGTAGGACGCGTGAGCCAGCAATTCCTTCGGACTCCTGACATAAAACCGTGGATCGGTTCGCAAAAACTCCAGAAATGCAGCGAAATCGCCATCGAAACCAAGCTCTTCGATGATGGTCTCCATTTCTGCACGAATCCTGGCAACTTGCTGACGGCCAATTTCGTGGATTTCCCGGGGAGTCATGTCGACGGTCGCATAAAGCTGAATCTGAGACTGGTAAAAGCGCTCACCTCCCGGTAGAGCGGTGGCAGCCAACGACGTGCGCGCTCCGGGAAGATACTCGCGTTGGAAAAAATCAAGGAGGCGCTGGTAGGCCGGGATTACTCCCACCGTGATGACTTTCTCAGCCGTTGCCAGTAACTCTGTCTTTTCACCGCCGGCCATTGACTCCGGTAATTCGGTAAACGGGGTGAAGAACGGGCTTAGCTCGGCCTTGTCCACCAGTTGTGCCTTGATCGGCTCTTCACGCCCGGCCAGTATCACGCGTGGCTGCGTAATTCCCAGTTCCAGGCCCTTGCGCATCAACGCGATGTACTGATCCATGACCACCGGCAACCAGTGCAGACGGCTCAGGTAGTTACGGTAATCTTCCACTTTGTTGAAATCGGTTTCTTCGGGCAAACGGCCCCAGGCCATGTAGAAGCCCCAGTCGCTGTTGAAGGGGATCAGGTATGACCTGGTCTCATAGGCAGCGAGGTAATTGTCCATTTGCTTGACGAACACCCGGTAATTCACGCACTCGTCGCGATCCAGCCGCTCACAGGAGATGGCATCCAGCTCAGACCGGATTCCCGTCCAGAAAGCGTGGCGGCGGCGCTGGTCCTCCTCGCTGACGCCGCCCATCGAGTCCGCGTAATCGTGGACGCCGACCGAGGAAGCGAAAAGCGGAAACTCCTGCATCCTGAAGTCCCACTCCTTCTCGTAAATCACCCTGAACGATTCGCTGTCATCCGCGGCCCATGCGGTCGCGGAGCATACCAGCAGCACTGAAACCGCGAGTAAGGCGCGATGCAGTTTGATCAAACATTTTTTCATCATGTGACTATGAATCCTTCCCAGAAGGGATCGTCTTCGGGATCCACGGTGATCATATTGTGTCCGTATACCCGCGCCCAGCCCTCAACGCTGGGGACAATGGCCGGATACTCGCCTACCCTGGCCGTGTTCTCGACGCGCCCCGTAAACTGGCTGCCGATATAACTTTCGTGCACAAAGGTATCGCCTGTGGATAACTCGCCTCGAGCCGCCAACTGGGCCATCCGTGATGATGTGCCAGTGCCGCAGGGTGACCGGTCGATCGCCGCGTCACCGTAAAACACCGCATTCCTCGCATCCGATCCCGATTTTTTCGGGCTGCCAGTCCACATCACGTGCCGCAAATGGGACAGCCTGTGATCGTCAGGATGCGAGAAGCTGTATCGCTCGTTGATGCGTGCACGCAATAATGGACTCAGGCGAACAATATCCGACGCAGTCAGACGTTCCAAACCGGGGTAGTTTTCCTGAGGCTCGATAATCACGTAGAAATTACCTCCGTAGGCCACATCGAAGGTCAAGGGGCCGCCGAGTTCCGGACAATCCACTTCCAGGCCGCTGGAATGAAGAAAGGAAGAAACATTGGTCAGGCGCACTGAACGGACTTTTCCGTTTACCTCGGTGTAGGAAACGGAAACCTTCCCTGCCGGTGTTTCAAGGCTAAGGCTCCCCGGGACACGCGGCTCGACCAGGCGATTCTCGATTGCCATGGTCACGGTTCCGATGGTGCCGTGTCCGCACATAGGAAGACAACCCGACGTCTCGATGAAAAGCACGCCGATGTCGCAGTCATCACGATGGCTAGGGTACAGGATACTCCCCGACATCATGGCGTGGCCGCGCGGTTCATACATCAGGGATGTTCTTATCCAGTCGTATTCGGCGATGAAATGCTGTTGGCGGTCCAGCATGCTTTCGCCTTCGAGTTGCGGGCCGCCTCTGTAGACCAGGCGAACGGGGTTACCGCAGGTGTGGGCATCGATGCAGTGGAAGGTTGTTCGAGATGGACCGGCCATGGACTTCTCAGCCTAGCCTGTCCACACTTGCCACCAATCGCTCCATCACGCTAATCACGCCGTCCGACGCCTTTTGCGCCCCGTTGTAGTCCCTGCGGGCGACCAAGCGGGTCATCTTCGAATGAGCGGAAATTGCGTCGGACAATTGCATGCGATTGCGATGAAAATACAGGAAACGGCGACTGTGGCTGCGCATGGGGGCCAGTGCTGCGCTGGCAAAAGGATTACCGGCACAGAAGTCGAGCAGGGCATCCAGTTCGCAAACCAGTCGCAGGAACTCCACGAAGCTGTCATGAGATATGGTAAAAGCCCGTGCGATCGACGACAGATCGCTCCTTTGCTCATCCCGCGCATTGAGCGCCGCACGGTACACGATCACACGCTCCAGGGGCTTCCTCGCCTCGAGGATATGCAGCATGCCGGGGCGGCTCACGGGCGTAACCAGGAGTCCCTTGCGAGGCATCACCTGGAACAACTCCTGCTGAGCCAGCCTCTGCATCGCCTCCCGCACCGGTGTGCGGCCAAGCCCGGTAATATCGATCAACTGCCCCTCGGAAATCACGGTGCCCGGCGGCAGTTCCAGGGTGACCAGTTTTTCCTCCAGAATCCGGTAGGCCTGTTCCGCCAGGCTCAATGCGCTCGATTTTCTTGCAGTTGCCGCAATCATGAGATATTTGCCTTGATCAGATCAGCGGTTCAGAGGTCCGCCGGGCCTCGATGTGAGGACGATTTTCCAGAGCGCCTGCCAGTATTTTTTCGACACGGGACGCCTCGGCTTCAGTCAGTTGAAGTCTTGGCGCCCGCACTTTGGCGCTTCCCGCAGAACAGGGCAAGCCGGTCTCCGCAATGCAAACGGATATCGGTAATACGACGGGTGTCTGCGGCCGATTCCTTGATCGCCTCGAACCTCGGATTGTCCGCCAGGCGGGCGAAATCTTCAGGCCGGATGTCGGTGCCGTATGCGACCGGGTTGTTATAGAGCATGATGGGGCAGGATGTTGCCGCGGTCACTTCATTAAGGAATGTCACGGTCTCTCGACGGTCGCTGAGATAGCGCATCGGGGGCAGAAGCATGAAGCCATCCGCGCCGGCATCCTCGGCGGCAACCGCAAACTCCTTTGCATCCCGAGTGGACGATTCTGCGATACAGGCTATGAGCGGCAAACCCCTGCGATCAGCGCCGGCGAAAAAGCGGACCATATCCCGTTTTTCCCGGGTGCTCAATGTTGCATTTTCGCCTAGTGAACCGAGGATGATCAGACCGTGAACGCCAGCATCGAGCTGGAATTCGAGATGGCTCGCCATGGCATCCCAATCTATTTCATCAGCGGCAGTGAATTTTGTCGTCAGGGCTGGAAAGACCCCGCGCCATTGAATTTCTGGCATGAATATTTTTTCCGGATGGACAACCTGGTACGCTGATGATATATCAGGAACGGGAAAAACTTAAGTGCCCGTCCGGTTTGGGGGCCGGAAAACGCAAAGCCGTTGAGAGTAAAATCCCTCTACTTCTTGTTGATGCGGATTGATCCGTTCACAGTATCCAGTGAAATACGGGCATCACCGCCGCCAATCTCGCCGGAGAGGTCGCGGCCCACGAAGCCCTTTTCCGGCTCGAGCCCGAAGTCATCCGCGTTGATGCTGCCATTCACGGTTTCGGCATTGATACGCGCGCTGGCATTCGCGGGAATGACAATGACGATCTTGCCGTTCACGGCCTCTGCCTGGACGCGCTGACCTGCCCCGAGTTCGTCGAATTCGGCTTTTACGCTTCCATTCACCGTCTCGAGATTCACATCGGACACCAGCCCCCTGACATCAATTGAGCCGTTGACGGTTGACGCCTTCACCTTGCCTTCGACAGCGCTGATTTCGACATCGCCATTGACCGTCTCAATTTCATCCAGATTGACGTGCACGGGAACGCTCAATTCATAGGCGACGCTTCCGCTGCTGTCCTTGCCCCATTTAAACCAGCCATCTTCGCTCTTGGGATGCCGGGTTTCGATGCGGATGTAGTCCTCATCGGCATCGATTACAATTTTGATTCCGTCGAGGTATTCCTGGGTGCCCGCTTTTTTCTTTGCCAGCACTTCGACCTTGTCACCTGAACCACCGGTGACAACGATATCGCCATTGATGTTTTCCAGGCTGACACGCGCGCCTGTATTGACTTCAAAGGTCATTTCCTCCGTTTCCTTGACGTCTGCGGTCAGGGAAGTGGAAAGCAACAAAAGAACTGCTCCGGTCCATATACCTGGGTTCATTGTTTTCGTTCTCCTTCGTTTCTCATGAGATAGCTTCCTGATAGTTGGATGCTAGCAGGTCTGCCAGGGTTTAAACCTGTGCGGAAAGTTTGTTCTTGCCCTCTGCCGCATGATGCCTTACCATACCAACGTATTAACACATTAATACACTATCACGGTATGAAACAACACGACCAATCACAGAAAGATGAGTTGAAGACAGCGGCCCGGTCCTTATCCGAAGCCCTGCTGACACTGGACACGGCCCAGGGTGTGAAGCAGTTCCTGGAAGACCTGTGCACGCCGGCGGAAATCGAGGCGATGGTGGATCGATGGCGGGTCGCCCAATTGCTGGACAAGGGCCTGTCCTATCGTGAGATCAGGGAAATGACCGAGGTCAGTGTCACTACCATAGGTCGGGTAGCGCGTTTCATGGAACAGGGCACGGGAGGCTATCGTGCCGTCCTGGATCGCCTGGGGAAGAATGAATAATGAGTCGATTAAGAGTAGCCATTCAAAAATCCGGCCGACTTTCAGAACGGTCGCAGGAACTCCTGATGGGTTGCGGCCTGCGCTTTGCCCGCAGCAAGGACAAGCTATTCTGGTATGGCCAGGACTTTCCGGTCGACCTGCTGCTGGTCCGTGACGATGATATACCACGGCTGTTGCTGGACGGCGTCTGCGAGCTGGGTATCGTCGGTGAGAACATTGCCGGCGAAGTCATGCTGGAAAGGGACGGTGAGTCAGAACTGAAGCGACTGCGCAAGTTGGGTTTTGGCCACTGCCGCCTGTCCATCGCGGTTCCCGAAGACCTGGAAATCTCGTTACTCAGCGAATTGGAAGGCATGAGAATTGCCACCAGCTACCCGGAGCTGACCCGCTACCTGCTCGAACAACAAGGCGTCGGTGCAAAAATCGTGGAACTGTCCGGTTCCGTGGAAATTGCGCCAAGCATGGGAACGGCGGACGCTATCTCCGACCTGGTCTCGACCGGAACGACCCTGAGGGCAAACCACCTCAAAGAGCTGGAAGTGCTGTACCAAAGCCAGGCTGCGTTGTATGGCCGGGTCAACGACATTTCCGCAACCAAGCAGGAGTTGCTGGATCGCCTGCTTTCGCGTTTGAACGGCGTAATGCGCGCCTCTGAAAGCAAGTACGTGATGCTGCACGCGCCGCGGGATGCACTGGAAAAAATCACCGAGCTTCTCCCCGGCGTCGAGCACCCCTCGATCATGCCGCTGGAGGGCTCCGAGCGGATCGCCATTCACGCTGTTTGTGGTGAAACGGTTTTCTGGGAGCACCTCGAGGCGCTCAAAGCCGTCGGAGCGTCCGCCATCCTGGTGCTGCCGGTGGAAAAAATGCTCGCCTGATCGCGGCAACCAAGCCAGGTATGAAGAAAATGCTTAGCAAGCTGAATACGATTCATTGGTCCGGCCTGGACTCAAAGGAACAGGCCCTCGTACTGGAGCGTCCGGTTTTCGAGCACCCCGGGCTGGCTGATTCCGTTGCCGCGATCGTGCGCCGCGTTCGTGAGGGCGGGGACAAAGCGCTGGCTGAATTGACCCGGGAATTGGACGGCGTTTCACCCCAGGTAGTCGAAGCCGACCTGGCGACTTTACGGTCGGCCGCACAAACCGTTGACGAGCCACTGGTCAGGGCATTGCAGACTGCCAGCGAGCGTATCCGGACATTCCACAAGTCCGATATGCCGGCGAAAACGGCCGTCGAAACCGCGCCCGGACTGACTTGTGAAGTTCACTACCAGCCACTTTCTCCGGTGGGTCTATACATCCCGGGCGGCAGCGCACCGCTGGTTTCGACCGTCATGATGCTGGCGATACCGGCCGTGCTGGCCGGCTGCGATGAAATCGTCATGTGTTCTCCGCCAGGCAAGGACGGCAAGATTGCCGTTGAAATCCTGGCAGCCGCTTACCTTTGCGGAGTCAGTGGTGTTTTTTGCGCAGGCGGGGCGCAGGCTGTGGCAGCGATGGCCTACGGCACGGAATCCATACCCCGCTGCGCAAAAATCTTTGGCCCCGGCAATGCCTGGGTGACTGAAGCCAAGCAGCAGGTATCGCAGGATCCCCGGGCTGCGGCGATTGATCTGCCGGCCGGCCCATCCGAAGTTCTGGTGATTGCGGATTCCAGTGCTAATGCCGAGTTCATCGCCCGACCTGCTCTCGCAGGCAGAGCACGGACCCGACTCGCAAGTCATCCTCCTGACCGACAGTGAGCAATTGGCGAATTCCGTCATCGAACAACTTGGCCGGCTGGCGCCTGCTTCGCCGAGGGCGGCCATCCTGGAGAAGTCCCTGTCCGCGTGCCGCATCATCCGGGTGGCCGATCTGGACCAGGCAGTGAAACTCTCCAACGACTATGCCCCGGAACACCTGATCCTCAACACGGCCAGTGCCCAGGAACTTGCCGCCCAGGTAAAAAACGCCGGTTCGGTGTTCGTCGGCCCCTGGACTCCGGAATCTCTGGGGGACTACTGCTCGGGTACGAATCACGTATTGCCGACTTACGGCTGGGCCAGATCCCATGGCGCACTCGGCGTCGGTGATTTCATGCGCCGCATGACGTTCCAGCAAGCCAGCCGCGACGCTCTTGAACGGGTTGGTCCGACAGCCGAAAAACTCGCCGCCGTGGAAGGTCTGGATGCTCACAGAATGGCGGTTCGGGCGCGGCTCGATTCAGTGGGTGAAAACTAATGGGCATTGTTGAACTGGCCCGGCCCGAGATCGTGGCGATGAAGCCCTACTCTTCCGCCAGGACGGAAGCGCCCGGCAAGGGAATATTACTTAATGCCAACGAGGCCCCCTGGCCGCTGCTGAGCGACACCCTTATCGGCGCCGAACTGAACCGCTATCCCGATCCTCAGCCCGCCGACCTGCTCGCGCGCCTGGCAGACCTTTATCAGGTACCCGAAGAGATGGTGCTCATGACCCGCGGCAGCGATGAAGGCATTGACCTGTTAACCCGGGTTTTCTGCCGCGCCGGTCAGGATGCCATCCTGCAGTGTCCACCGACGTTCGGAATGTACCGGATTGCGGCACAGACACAGGGCGCGGAAGTTGTTTCCGTACCGAGAATGCCGGACGGCAGTTTCAGTCTCGACAGGCAGGCTATGCTGGATGCCCTGCAGGATGACCAGCGTATCAAGCTCGTTTTTCTGACCTCGCCCAATAACCCCACTGGCGACGTCATTGGCGAGGATTATCTGGAGGAACTGCTGCGGGTGAGCAGAAACCGCGCGCTCGTCATCGTAGACGAAGCCTATGCCGAATTCTGCCGGCAGCCCTCGGCATCCGGGATGATCACCGCCAACGAGAACCTGGTGGTTTTACGCACCATGTCCAAGGCCTGGGCGGCCGCGGGACTGCGTTGTGGCGTTGTGCTTGCCCAGCCGGCGGCCATTGCATTGCTTCGTCGCGTCATCGCGCCCTACCCGCTACCCAGCCCGGTGGTTGCTCTGGCTTTGCGCATGTTGGGCCGGGACATGCTCGAAAAGCAGCAAAATCTGCTGCAGCAGATCAGCGACAACAAGCGTGTCCTGATAGGGGTGCTGGAGAACCGCCCGTTCATCCGTAATCTCATCCCGGGCGAGGCCAATTTCGTGCTGATCCGGGTCGATGAAGCGGAAGAACTGCTCGCTTTTTGCGCGCAGCGCAACCTGGTTCTCCGCGGCTTTCCAGCCGACCCCATGCTGCGCGGCTGCATCCGTATCTCGGTGGGTTCCGAAAACGACATCGCGGCACTTTCCGCCGCCCTGGACGAGTGGGAGAGCACAAGGTGAGCATCAAGAAGCGACGCATTCTTTTTATCGACCGGGACGGCACACTCATTGTCGAGCCGCCTGACGAGCAGTACGACTCTCTGGAAAAACTGGAACTGGTGCCTGGTGTTATTCCGGCCCTGCTTGAACTCGCCGGGGCCGGCTACGAATTGGTCATAGTCAGCAATCAGGATGGCCTTGGTACCGACTCCTTTCCCATGCGGGATTACGAAATACCGCAACAGAAAATGATCGATATTTTCGAGTCGCAGGGTATCAATTTCAGCGCCGTTCATGTTGATCCGCATTTCGAACATGACAATGCGCCGACGCGCAAACCGGGTATCGGAATGGTGCTGGACTACCTGAAGTCCGGCGAACTGGACCTGGCGGACAGCTGGGTCATCGGCGACCGTGAGACCGACATGCAATTGGCTGAAAACATGGGCATTGGTGGACTGCGCCTGGGTGATGGTCACGAGGACTGGGCCTCGATTACGCACCGCCTGATCAACCGGCCGCGGCGGGCAACGGTGGAAAGGAACACCAATGAAACCGCTATCCGGGTTCTTGTGGACCTGGACGGCGGCGGCAGCAGCCAGGTGGAGACCGGCATTGGATTTTTCGACCACATGCTCGATCAACTGGCCAGCCACGGCGGCTTCAGACTCGAACTTGATTGCAACGGCGACCTCGAGATAGATGAACATCACACGGTTGAGGATTGCGCACTGGCCCTGGGACAAGCCCTGAATTCGGCTCTGGGTGACCGCCGTGGAATCGGCCGCTACGGCTTCCTGCTGCCGATGGATGAATCGCTGGCGCAAGTGGCTATTGATCTTTCCGGCCGCCCGGCCATCGTCTTCGAAGCCGATTTCCCACGGGACAGTGTCGGGCAATTCTCCACCGAGATGGTGCGGCACTTTTTTGCTTCGCTCAGCCAGTCGCTGGGCGCTGCCATACACCTGCAGGTGAGCGGTGAAAACACGCATCACATGATCGAAGCCCTGTTCAAGGGTACCGGGCGGGCACTGAGACCGGCCCTGGCCAGGCAAGGTAGCGAGCTGCCGAGCACAAAAGGAATGCTCTGATGACAGTCGCGGTCGTTAACAGTGGAGGCGCGAACATTTCTTCGGTTTTGCATGCCTTGCGCAGGCTTGGAGCCGAGCCGGCCTTCACCGATGACGCTTCGGTAATCCGTGACGCGGAACGGGTGATCCTTCCCGGTGTCGGCGCCGCCGGCAGGGCCATGCAAGTTCTCAACCAGCACGGGCTGGTGGAAGTAATCCGTAAGCTGCAGCAACCGGTACTCGGCATCTGTCTTGGCATGCAATTGCTGTTCGAGTCCTCCGAGGAAGACAATGCCCGCATGCTTGGACTGATCCCGGGACGGCTCACGCGCTTGCATGAAGAAGCAGGACTGAGGGTGCCGCACATGGGATGGAATGCCATTTCCAACAGGAAACAAGACAGCCTGGCCGATCCACTGGATGGAAAATGGTTCTATTTCGTACATTCATACGCGGCCCCCATCGGTGATTGGACTCTGTCCACCAGCCATCATGGCAGGCCATTCAGCGCAATCGTCAGGTGGAACAATTTCTACGGCGCACAATTCCACCCGGAACGTTCGGCGAAGGCCGGAGCCGAATTGCTGCGCGGTTTCCTGGAGACCCCCCTGACATGAGCATCGACATAATTCCAGCCATCGATCTTCTGGACGGCAGTTGCGTGCGCCTGCTCCACGGTGACTTCAACAACTGCAAGGTCTACGACCTGGACGCCGTAAAGCTGGCTAATGTGTACGCCGAGGAAGGCGCCCGGTGGCTGCACGTCGTCGACCTGGCCGCATCGCGCGATGGCGAAGGCGCGGACATCAAGCCCCTGCTGCGGCTGCTAAAAAGCGCACCACAACAAGTACAGACGGGGGGCGGGGTGCGCGATGAAGGCGACATCAAGTTGCGGCTTGAGCATGGGGCCAGCCGGGTCGTTGTGGGAAGCATCAGCATCGTTCAGCCAGGACGATTCGCCGCCTGGATTGAAGAATTCGGGGCTGACATGCTCGTGGCAGCGCTGGATGTCAAGCTCGACGAGCATGGAATTCCCTGGCCACGCACGCATGGCTGGACCCAGCATTCTGAACAGAGTCTTTGGCAATTGTTGGATTTTTACTCCGACAAGGGATTGAAACATGTTCTGTGCACCGATATCGGCAGGGATGGCGCCATGACCGGACCCAACGTAGACCTGTACGTAGAGATCACGCAGCGTTACCCGGAACTGGCCGTGCAGGCCTCGGGTGGAGTCAGCGGGCTGCTGGACCTTCGTGATCTCGCCAGCACCGGTGTCGATTCAGCCATCACCGGAAAGGCACTGTTGGAGGGCTGTTTCACGGTTGCCGAAGCTTTGGAATTTCTCTCATGAGCTCCGCGACAGAACACAAACTAGCGCGGCGCATCATCCCCTGCCTCGATGTCCGCGAGGGCCAGGTCGTCAAAGGCGTGCGGTTCCGCAACCATCGGGTCATGGGCGACATCATTGAACTCGCGGCCCGTTACCGTGACGAAGGCGCCGACGAACTGGTCTTTTACGACATCACCGCCAGCCCCGAGGGCCGCAGCGTGGACGTCGATTGGGTGCGCAGGGTATCGGAAACCATTGATATTCCATTTTGCGTGGCCGGCGGTATCCGCAGCGTCGATAACGCGGCCAAAGTCCTGGGACAGGGTGCGGACAAAATCTCCATCAACACGCCGGCGCTGGAAAACCCCGGCCTGATCGACGAACTGGTCAAGGCTTTCGGCAGCCAGTGCGTCGTTATCGGGGTAGATTCGATCGCGGATGGCGAGGCATACACCGTGAGATCACATACCGGCACACCCGACGCGATGAAAACACCCGGCAGGGAAACGCTGGATTGGCTGCGGGAGGTCGTCGACCGCGGCGCCGGCGAAGTCGTGCTGAACTGTATGTCCGCGGACGGGACGCGGGCTGGTTATGACATCGAACAACTCGGCGCCGCCCGGAGATTGCTCCCGATCCCATTGGTGGCCTCGGGAGGCGCTGGCGCCGTGGAACACTTCATCGCAGTATTCGACGAAGCGGACGTCGACGCCGCCCTGGCCGCCACCGTGTTTCACTCCGGCCAGATCCCGATACCCGAACTGAAGCAATCGCTGGCTGCCGCCGGCATCGAGGTACGCCCATGTTGATCGAAAACAAACAGGATATCGATGAGCTCGAATGGGAGAAAATGGATGGGCTGTTGCCTGCCATTGTCCAGGACGCATTCGATGGCCGGGTGCTGATGCAAGCTTTTATGGACCCGGACGCGCTGGAACACAGCATCGAGACCGGCAACGTGACGTTCTGGAGCCGCAGCCGTCAACAACTGTGGACCAAGGGCGAAACCTCGGGAAACAGGCTCGAACTGATCGCGGTTCATGCGGATTGCGATCGTGACTGCCTGCTGGTGCTGGCCACCCCCCATGGCCCCACCTGCCATCGCAACACCGATACCTGCTTCGATGAAGAGGAGAAGGTCATTCCTCGTCTCGCCTTCCTGGCCAGCTTGCAACGCCTGATCGCCCAACGCGAATCCGATCGGCCGGAAGGCAGTTACACGACGAAGCTTTTCGAGGCCGGCATCAGGCGGATTGCCCAGAAAGTGGGCGAGGAAGGTGTGGAAACAGCGCTGGCGGCAACCGCCGGCGATCGCGAGGAACTGGTCAACGAAACCGCTGACCTGCTGTACCACTTGCTGGTCCTGCTCCGCGCCGGCGGCCTGGAATTATCTGATGTGACTTCTGTGCTCAGGGCCCGGCATGAATCAGTTTCTTAGCTCAAAACCTTCCGTCGCTTCATCCCAGGCGCGCCCCAGCACGAATTCCCGGTCCAGGATGGTGAAAACCAGCATCTTGACGTCCCGGTAGCCTTCATCTTCGGTCAGTTCTGCGGATTGTTGGGTCTGCTTCCTGGTCCACCCTTCGGCAGCGGCCTTGCGGCCAACTTCGGCAAGTTGGTTCATGAACCGCTGGAACTGAAGCATTTCATTCCGCCCACTGACCTCGCCATGGCCGGGAATGATGCGGTCGAAGGGGAGTTCCAGCGCCTGGTCGATCGCGGCGCTCCACTGAACGACAGAGCCGCCTGCCTCCAGGTCGATGTTGGGGTAAAGCCCGTTGAAATAGAGATCGCCCGTGTGCAGTACTCTGTCTTCGACGAACAGGGCCACCAGGTCTCCGTCCGTGTGGCCCGGACCGGTCGGTAGCAGCTCAATGGTCTTGTTTCCCACGGTGTTGGTTTGCCGGTTTTCGAGTAGTTGATTGGGCAGCAAGGCTGCTGCTTCGCCAGAGAAATAGTCGGAATCCACGGTCTTGATGTGATGCAGCGTGCGCCCCGTGGAGATCACCCGCATACCGGCCTCGAAAGCCGGATTGCCGTGGGTATGATCCATGTGGTAATGGGAATTGATGATCGCAACCACCGGCTTGCCGGTCAGTTCCTCAGCCACTCTACGAATCCGTTTTCCCTGGTATTTCAGTGTCATGGTGTCGACGATCACGGTGCCGGCATCGGTTCTGAGCACACCGACATTTCCGCCCATGCCGAAAATCACGTGAACGTCTTTCGTGAGCTGTTCGCTACGCAGGCTATGCACTTCACTGAACAGGTACAATCCGGCTGCAAGGATGAGGCCGAGCGCCACGAGGACAATTTTTAACCACAATTTCATGGGATTTCCAGTTCCAGATTCTCGATAATCAGCGGGTCCTTCAGCTGCCGCTCCACGCAATTTTCTCCCGGGCCACCTCGCTCGATGACGAGGTAGTCCGCAGGCTCGCCCAGCGAGAGCTGGTAATGGTGCCATACGCCTCTGTTGATGTTCACGCCTTGTTTCCCATTGGTGATGAAGCCACGAATGGATCCGGGCATGGGTTCCTCGGCAGGTGGAGCGACGACCACCAGGAACGGACGGTTGTGAAGGGGAATGAAAGCCTGGCTGCCCAGCGGGTGGCATTCCATGATCTCGACCCGGAAAGGAAGATCGATAGGTTCACTGCGATAGATGTGGACAGCCGGTTCGCCGCCACTTTCAACAATGTCAATGTCGGCCAACCCGGCATACTTCAGGGTCTGGCCGTAGTTGATTTCTTCCGGCCGATGTCCCTGTTTTTGAACGACATCTCCAAATGGGGCAAACGCCTCTTGGGTCAGCGGCCTGAGCCCCAGACGGGAAGGCTTCATCGGTGCAACCGGTCAGTGGCCATTAATGTGTCCCAAGAGCCGCAAACGGCTGACACCGCCGTCGGGGAAAATATCGAAGCGCACATGGCTCACCGTATCCGCATCCATCACTTCCTGATCGAAAGTATGCAATCGATTCGGGCCAAGCTCTGAAGGTGGGAGGATTTCCCGCCAATAGGGCGCCTCGGCGGAGATAGCGCTATCCGGCCGGTCCCCGAGCAGAGCGCCGTGGAGTGAGCACCTGGCAGGATAATTTCCCTTGAAGAACGAGGTGTCCACTTCCACCCGTCGAATCGTGCCGGGGTGACCGAGCGCCAGGATGACCCAATCGTTACCCGGCTCACGCCGCCGCCGGGTTTCCCAGCCATCGCCCATGTTGACCGCGTTGCCCGGCGCAATCAGGTTGGACATATGGCCGTAATGCATGTCGTTGCAGGCCAGCGCCCGGCCGCCCCGGGTCATCGCGGCAAGGTCCAGCAACTCAGCGGGTGGTTCCACGGCCCAGTCGCATTGGGCTATACCGTAAATCCTGAGCCTGGCAACGCCGCCATCGGGATAGATGTTGAGGCGCACATGTGTCCAGACGCGCGTGTCCTTGACCGCGAAATAGTGATGTGCATCTCCTTTCAATGGTGACCTGGGTAACAGGCTGATCCATTCTGTTTTATCGTCCGGATCTTCATCGCAGCAACAGCCGTCCAGTGAAGCTTCCGGCGGGTAGTTGCCGGTAAAGAAACTGGTGTCCAATTCAACGCCATGAATCGTGCCGGCACACAGGCGGATCACACAGTGATCGTGCCCTTCTTCCCGCTTACGCCGGCTTTCCCAACCATCCATCCACTTGCCGTGATCATCGTATTTATCCGGAATGAACACCGGGGCTTCAGGCTGGATTAGCCGCTCCTTGGGCGCAAAAAAGTCGTCCGTTGCGGCAATGACTTCTGCTCCCAGGCGCGGCTGGGCCAAATCGATGTAGCGATCCGTAAAATCGGGCTTTCCTGTCATTGTTTACCTGTATCCACGCGGAAAAGTTGCTCGAGACGAAAATAGCCGATGCGGATCACCTGTTCCACTGCTTCCAGAAACTCATGCTCCCTGGAGTTCATCAGCCGCGACCGGAATGATTCCAGGATAAGCTGCCTGTCGAGCCCTTTCACCGCCATGATGAAGGGAAATCCAAACTTTTCCCGGTAGCTTTCGTTCAGGCGCTGGAACTCGCTGAGTTCATCCGGCCGGCACCGATCCAGGCCAGCGCCGCGCTGCTCATTGTGCGAATCGGGGGTCAGTTCTTCTTCCCCCGCGAGACCTGCGGCCAATTCCGGGTGCGCCAGCAGCAGCGACCGTTGCTCATCATGCCCGGCATCGCGAATCACGGCGCTGAAGGCATCGTGCAAGCCTTGCACCGAATCCTGACGACGGTCCAGGTCCTTCTCCCATGTTCTGCCGGCAATCCACGGCGAATGCTCGAACACATGGCCGAAAACTGAGATGAATTTCGCTAACCGCTCCAGGGCGGCGAATCGCCCCGGGCGTCCAGCCAGGCGGCAGTGCAGTCCAACCGACATCATCCGGGGTGTTCGTTCACCTTCGGCATACAGCACATCGAAGCTGTCCTTCAAATACTGGTAGAACTGTTCACCGCTATTGAAACCCTGGCTGGTGGCAAAGCGCATGTCGTTGTTATCCAGCGTATAGGGAATGACGAGATGGGGCCGGCCATAGCGTTGATCCCAGTACGGAAGGTCGTCACTGTAGTCGTCGGCGTCATACAGAAAACCGCCTTCCTCGATCACCAGGCGGCGTGTGTTCGGACTGCTGCGGCCGGTGTACCAGCCCAGGGGGCGTTCCCCAATGGTGTTTTCGAGTACTGCAACGGCTTTGTGCATCTGTTCCCGCTCGACGTCCTCATCCACATGCTGGTAGTCGATCCAGCGGAAACCGTGGCTGCAGATTTCATGCCCTGCTCCGTGCAGTGCGACCACCGGGTCAGGATAACGCTCCACCGCCATGCCGACCGCGAATACTGTGACCGGCACGTTGAATTCATCGAATAAGCGCGCCAGACGCCAGACGCCGACGCGGCTGCCGTACTCGTAAATGGACTCCATGCTCATGTGGCGCACACCTTCACGCGCATCAGCGCCGATGATTTCGGACAGGAAGGCTTCGGATGCCGGATCTCCGTGCAGCACGCAGTTCTCGCCACCTTCTTCGTAGTTGAGCACGACCTGGACGGCAAGCCGGGCACCACCGGGCCACTGGGGGTCGGGTGGACAGGCGCCGTAGCCGGCAAGGTCCCTGGGGTAATTCTGTGCCATCGAGTTGCTATACTCTTTTCCTACCGGACACATACTTTACGCCACTCCTCATCTGTAGAATAGGCAGCAAGAGATGTGGCACAGGAGCGTCATGGGAAATCTGACCACTCATGTACTGGATACCGCCAACGGCCGGCCCGGCGCGGGAATAGTGATCGATCTCTACCGGATCGGTGACGGGCGTGTCCATCTCGGCCAAACCACGACCAATAGCGACGGGCGTTGCGACCAACCATTACTGCAGGGCGAGGAGTTTCGAAAAGGCAAATACGAGCTGGTATTTCATGCCGGCGATTACTTCGCCGCCACCGGTCTGAAGCTACCGCAGCCCCGTTTCCTGGACCAGGTCGTGATCCGCTTCGGTCTTGCAGACGAAAATGAGCATTACCACGTGCCGCTGCTTATCTCACCCTTCGGCTACAGCACCTACCGCGGAAGCTGATGTCCGGCGCCATCCGATTCCTGCTGGGTAACAGGCTGATCGAAGCCTCGGATTTTGACCCGCAACTGACGGTTCTGGACTGGCTGCGCAAGAATCGCCACACCGGCACCAAGGAAGGCTGCGCGGAAGGCGATTGTGGTGCCTGCACGGTCGTGGTCGGCGACCTGGCCGGCGATGAAATTCGCTATCGTTCCTTCAATGCCTGCATCCAGTTACTGGCTACCCTGGATGGCCGACAGCTGATTATTGTGGAAGACCTGGCGCAGGCAGGACTGCACCCGGTGCAACAGGCTATGGTCGACCACCACGGCTCGCAATGCGGTTTCTGCACGCCCGGTTTCGTTATGAGCCTGTTTGCGTTGTATCACGAGAACAGACCCCCCGGGGAACAAGGCATCGGACGCCGGCAGATTGACGAAGGCCTGGCAGGCAACCTGTGCCGCTGTACCGGTTACGCACCCATTGTTCGCGCCGCACGGCAGGCACTCTCCGTGCCCGCGGATGATCACTTCAGCCAGGCGAGAGAACAAACTGTCGCCAGCCTGAAGCAGATTCAGCCCACCGAATGCCTCGAACTGGAATACGAGAACCGCAGCTTCTTCGCACCACGCAGCCTGGACGAACTATGCGTTCTGCTGGCGCAACACCCGGATGCCGTCATGGTCGCCGGCGCCACCGACGTGGGCCTGTGGATCACCAAGCAGTTGCGGGTCATCGACACCCTGATTTACACGGCCAATGTCACGGAATTACAAACACTGGCAATCGATAAGCAGTCCGCTTGCCTGGAAATCGGGGCAGCAGTGAGTTACACGGACGCCATGGGCGCCCTGACAGACGTCTATCCCGATTTCCGGCCACTACTGGCCCGCCTGGGCGCGGTGCAGGTACGAAACGCCGGTACGATCGGTGGAAATATCGCCAACGGATCACCGATTGGTGACATGCCGCCGCCGCTGATTGCGCTGGACGCCCGCTTGGTGTTACGCGGTATTCATGGCCAAAGGACCCTCGATCTCGAAGAGTTTTTCATTGAGTACGGCCGGCAGGATCTCAGGCCAGGGGAATGTGTCGAGAAAATCCTGTTGCCGCTCCCGTCCGCGGGTCAACAATTCCGTGCATACAAGCTGTGCAAGCGATTCGACCAGGATATCTCAGCGGTCTGCGCCGCGTTTGCGCTGACCCTCGATAAAGGGACTGTAGCTTCGATCCGCATTTGCTACGGCGGCATGGCCGGTGTGCCGGCCAGGGCGCGGGAAGCCGAGAGCACTCTTCACGGACAGTCCTGGACGCAGGCGGGTCTTGACGGCGCAATGTCCGCGTTAGAACGTGATTTTGAACCGATCAGCGACTGGCGGGCAAGCAGTGAATACCGGATGATCGCTGCGCAAAATCTTTTACAACGCTTTTTCCTGGAAACGACACGGGACGAACCTGTTCATTTACAGGCCGGAGCAGCTACCTGATGAACAGGGAAGCCTCACAGAAAAGCACTGGCGCAGTCCACATGGACCATGCCCATGACAGCGCGGTCAAGCACGTCACGGGCGAGGCGGTTTATGTCGACGATATGCTTGAGCCGGCCGGTCTGCTGCACGTTTACTTCGGCACCAGCGACTGCGCCCGGGGTAACATCCGGCAGCTTGGCCTGGACGAAGTGAAAGCACTGCCAGGTGTAGTGGCAGTCATCACCGCACAGGACATACCCGGACTGAACGACATCAGTCCGACGCACACGCTGGACGAGGAAATCCTGTGCAGCGGTGAGATCCATTTTGCCGGCCAGCCCTTGTTTGCCGTGGCTGCGGAAGACCGCGAAACGGCCCGGCGTGCCGCCCGGTTGGCAGAGATCGAGGTCGAGGAGGAACCGGCCATCCTGGATGTCGAGGAAGCACTGGCGCGCAAATCCTGGGTCAGCGAGCCCCAGGAGATGAGACGCGGCGATGCGGCCGCGGCGATTTCAGCCGCGTCCCACCGCCTGCGTGGCGAGTTGCGGACCGGGAACCAGGAGCACTTCTACCTGGAAGGCCAGGCGGCCATGGCCATTCCCCAGGAAGACGGCGATATGCTGATTTATTCCTCCACGCAACACCCGTCAGAGCTGCAACATCTCGTTGCCGCCACGCTTGGCTTGAGCGACAACGCGGTCACTGTCGAGGTGCGCCGCATGGGCGGGGCTTTCGGCGGCAAGGAAACCCAGGCGGCGCAATGGGCTTTGCTGGCGGCATTGGCCGCCCACCACACGGGTCGAGCGGCGAAGATCCGGCTGGACCGGGACGATGACATGATCAGCACCGGTAAACGCCACGACTTCCGGATCGTTTACGAGGTTGGCTTCGACGATGACGGGCGGATCGAAGGACTGGATGTGGAGCTTGCCGCGCGTTGCGGCATGTCAGCCGATCTTTCCGCGGCGATCTGCGACCGGGCGATGTTCCACAGCGACAATGCCTACTACCTGCCGACTGCAAGGATTCGCTCCTACCGCTGCCGGACCCATACGGTCTCGAACACCGCACTGCGCGGTTTTGGCGGCCCCCAGGGCATGATGGGAATCGAGCGCGTGATCGACGCGATCGCGGCCCGGCTGGGCAAAGATCCGCTCGACGTGCGCATGGCCAATCTCTATGGTGACGAAGGGCGCAACATTACGCCCTACCACATGGAAGTGAAGGACAACGTGCTGCACGAATTGATGCCGGAATTGGCGGAAACGGCCGGATACCACTCGCGCCGTGACGCGATCGACGCGTTCAACCACGACAGCCCCGTCATAAAACGCGGCATCGCGCTGACGCCGGTCAAGTTCGGTATCTCATTTACAACGACTTTCCTGAACCAGGCGGGTGCGCTGGTGCATGTGTACAAGGACGGCAGCATTCATCTCAATCACGGTGGGACCGAGATGGGACAGGGTTTGTTCATCAAGGTGGCGCAGGTCGTCGCCGATGCCTTCCAGGTCAGCCTGGACCAGGTAAAGATCACCGCCACTACCACCGCTAAAGTACCCAATACCTCGGCAACGGCTGCCTCTTCCGGCTCTGACATGAACGGTATGGCCGCGCTGAATGCGGTGCGTAAGATCCAGAAAAGGCTGATTGTATTTGCAGCGGAGAAATACGGCGTAGCCAGCGAGTCGATCCAGTTTGTCGACGGCCAGGTTCTTATTGGCGATACGCTTATTCCCTTCCCTGAACTCGTGAACGAGGCCTACCTGGGCCGGGTTTCATTGTCGGCGACCGGCTACTACCGCACGCCGAAAATCTGGTACGACCGCAAGAAGGCGCGTGGCCGTCCCTTCCTGTACTTTGCTTACGGTGCGGCGGTCAGCGAAGTGGAAATCGATACGCTGACTGGCGAAAACCGGATTCGTCGGGTGGATATCCTGCACGACGCCGGGCGTTCGCTTAATCCGGCAATCGACATGGGGCAGATCGAGGGGGGGTTTGTGCAGGGCGCCGGCTGGCTGACCATGGAAGAACTGTGGTGGGATGACTCAGGCGCGATCAGGACACACTCACCCTCGACCTACAAGATTCCGGTCAGCAGTGATGTGCCGGAAGAATTCAACGCGCGAATCTGGCAACCCGGCAAAAACCGCGAACCGACGATCCACCGGTCCAAGGCTGTCGGCGAGCCGCCGTTGATGCTGGCCATTTCAGTGCATAGCGCCATCAACCAGGCCATCGCCAGCCTGGCGCCGGACCGGCCCTTGCCCGCACTGGATGCCCCGGCAACCCCCGAACGTATCCTGATGTGCATTCGCTCCGTCACGGATAACGGCGGCGACTGAGCCACGAATGAAATGCCCGCACCTCTGAACTGGATAACTGACCTCGGGCAGGTACTGGCCACGCAATCCTGCGTGCTGGTGACGCTGCGGATCGTCAGCGGCTCCGCGCCGCGGGAATCGGGCAGCCGGATGATCGTCACCGGACAAGAAGTTCGGGGATCCATCGGCGGTGGGAATCTCGAATTCAAGGCAATTGAAAAAGCCCGCTCGCTGCTGGGGAATCACGCTGAGGCGAGCCAGGAATGTGAATTGTATGGCCTTGGGCCGGCGCTGAATCAATGCTGTGGCGGTGCTGTGGCGGTGCTGTTCGAAGCCCTGCCCAAAGGCGTGCCTGAGTGGCTGGAACAGCTGCAACGCAAGAATGAGAATCATGAATCCGCGTTACTGGCCATGGCCGTTGATGCTGCGATTCCAATCCGGCAGGTCATCGAACCGGATAGCCCGCTGCATCCCGGACTGCCCGCTGGTGTGCATGAAGCAGCCCTTACCCTGCTGAGCGGGGAACGGGCGACAAACGGAGGGTTCGAGGAACTGGCGCTGGATGGCGAAAAGTGGTGGATTGAAAAAATCCAGCAAGCCGAACGGCCGGTGCTGCTGTTTGGAGCCGGGCATGTGGGTCAAGCCGTCGCGCGCGCCTTGGCGCCGCTTCCATTCAGGGTCACATGGATCGATTCACGGGAAGGCGTATTTCCGGAAAAGCTGCCAGCCAACATCCAGGTCCTGCAGTCCGAAGACCCGCCTGCCGAAGCGGCGCGGGCACCAGGCGGCAGCATTTTTGTAGTCATGACACACAGCCACCAGGCGGATGAGGATATTTGCCTGGAAGTTTTACGCCGGGATGAATTTGCCTGGCTGGGATTGATCGGTTCTGAAACCAAGCGGCGCCGGTTTGTACACCGGCTGGAACAACGCGGTNNTAATGGATCCGAGAAAACAACTGATCAGGGACCTGCCCAAGGCAGAATTGCACATTCACATCGAAGGCAGCCTGGAACCCGAAATGATGTTCGACCTGGCGCGGCGAAATGATGTCAACCTGCCCTATGCCGACGTCGCCGCGATCCGTGACGCCTACCGTTTCAACTGCCTGCAGGATTTCCTGGACCTGTATTACCAGGGCATGTCGGTGCTGCTCACAGACCAGGACTTCTATGATCTGACCTGGGCCTACCTTCAGCGCTGCCGGGATGACAACGTCATCCACACCGAGATTTTCTTCGACCCCCAGGGCCACACGCAAAGAGGCGTGTCTTTCGAAGCGGTCTTTGAAGGCATCTGGTCGGCATTGCTCGATGGAGAACAGCAACTGGGCATCAGCAGCCGGGTGATTATGTGTTTTCTCCGCCACCTGGAGCAGGAAGATGCTTTTGCCACGCTCAATGAGGCTGGCCCCTACCTGGATCGGATTTGCGGCGTGGGTCTGGATTCATCCGAGCTGGGCCATCCGCCCAGCAAATTCTTCAGCGTGTTCGTACACGCCGGCGAACTCGGTCTGAAACGGGTGGCTCATGCGGGTGAAGAAGGACCGCCGGAGTATGTCTACGAGGCGCTCGACGGCCTGCGCGTCGATCGCATCGACCACGGCAACCGCTCGCTTGAGGACGCGGAACTGGTCGGGCGCCTGGCCGGTATGAAGATACCGCTCACCGTTTGCCCGCAGTCCAACCTGAGGCTGGCCGTGGTGAAAGACATGCGCGATCACCCGATTCGGAGCATGCTGGCAGCGGGCTTGAGGGCAACGGTCAACTCCGATGATCCGGCCTATTTTGGCGGCTATATAAACGACAATTTCAATGCCTTGGTCGATGCAGTGGACCTGAGCGCTGAAGAGATCGTCAAGCTCGTACGCAACAGTTTCAAGTCATCTTTCCTGGACAAGGATTCCATCAACCGGCACCTGGATGCCGTGGCGGCAGCCGCCGGCTCCTGATGGAGGCCTATTTACACGACTGGCTGAGCCTGCTGCTGCGCTGGGCTCACTTCATCACGGGCGTGGCCTGGATCGGCGCATCCTTTTACTTCAACTGGCTGGAAAATCACCTGGAGCGCCAGAATGCCGCGGGTGGTATTGCCGGGGACCTCTGGGCCGTGCATGGCGGAGGGTTTTATCACCTGGAAAAGTATGAAGTAGCGCCTGAGAGACTCCCGCCCACCCTGCACTGGTTCAAATACGAGGCCTATTTCACCTGGATCACCGGATTTGCCCTGCTCTGCACGGTTTACTACTGGAATGCCGGCGCCTTCCTGGTCGATCGTTCGGTGGCGGACATACCCGGCTGGCAGGCCATCGCAATCGGGTCGGCTTCGATGGCGCTGTCCTGGTTGTTCTATGACCTGTTGTGCCGCTCGCCACTGAAGCGCAATGGCTCTTTCCTGGCCCTTCTGGTTTTTTCCTGGTTTGTCACACTAGCCTGGTTGCTGAGTGAATTTCTCAGTGGCCGGGCGGCCTATGTCCACGTGGGTGCGGCCATCGGCACGATCATGGTGGCCAATGTATTTTTCGTGATCATTCCATCGCAAAAAGACCTGGTGGCCGCGGTCAGCGAGAACCGAGAGCCGGAGGGTGACAAGGGGAAGAACGCCCTGATGCGCTCGCGGCACAATAATTACTTCACGCTGCCGGTTCTGTTCATCATGATCAGCAACCACTACGCCGGCACCTATGCTCATCCCTGGAACTGGTTGGTGCTGATAGCGATATCCATCGCCGGCGTGGGCATTCGCCACTGGTTCAATATCCGTCACCTGCCCGGTCACAATCGCTGGATACTGCCCCTGTCCTTGCTACTGCTGGCAGGCCTTATTCTCGTCATGAGCCCTCAGCCGTTGTCGATCGACGGCGGCGACGCCTCTCCTTCCAGCGCAGCGGTGATGCCACTCATCAATGAGCATTGTGTCAACTGTCATGCAGTCAAGCCGGAACACCCGGGATTCGCTGCGCCCCCCCTGGGTGTTGTGTTGGACAGTGAACGGAGCCTTGAGGCGAATGCTTCGCGGGTCTACCAGTCGGTCCCCATTTCTCACGAGACGGCCCCGCGAAACGTCATTCGTATTTCTCCAGTGAGCGATTCAGCTGGTTGTTAACCAGCAGGAAGGTCGCCCGCTTGGAAAACTCTTTGAGCTTCAATGCACCGATATAGGTCGCCGTACTGCGTAAGGATCCGAACAGTTCATCGATGAAGTCATGAACATCCCCTTTGTACGGCAACAGCACCTCCCGGCCCTCGCTGGCCCGGTGCTTTGCCACACCCCCATAATGGTTCTTCATTGCGGTGTGCGAACTCATGCCGTAATACTCCTTGAATTTGCCGTCGCCATTCTCAACGAGATCACCGCCGGACTGGTTGAACCCTGAGAAGAACAGCCCGCTCATCAAGAAATCAGTACCACCGCAAAAAGCCTTGGCTGCATCAGCGGGATACACCGCCCCGCCGTCCGACATGACCAGGCCGACGCCCGTTGCCGGATTGCTGATGCCGTGAGCGGCGTCAGAGCACTCAATAATTGCACTCAGTTGGGGATAACCGACGCCTGTCATCCTCCGCGTGGTGCATGCGCTTCCGCTACCTATGCCAACTTTAACGATGTCGGCACCACGCAGCAGGATCTCTTCGGTAATTTCATTGGTTACGCAATTTCCCGCGATAATCGTGTGATCCGGGCACAGCGCCCGGAGTTCCTCGACTTTTACAATGAACCGCTCCAGGTAGGCATTCGGCACGTCGAGAACGATGAAGTTGAATTTCTCCCCCAGGCCGGCATCGAGCACCACGCTGAGTTTCCCGAAATCCTCGTCACGGATTCCCAATGAGTATGCAACGTAATCAGGCTCATCAAACTCAGCAAAAAAACCCTCCAGATCCTCAATTGAATAATGCTTGTGCAAGGCGGTAATCATCTGGTGAGTCGATAAGGCGCGAGCCATCTCGAAGGTGCCCGTCGTATCCATGTTGGACGCGGCAACCGGTACGCCGGTCCAGCTGCGCGCGCTGTGCATGAAAGTGAACGAGCGTATGAGATTCACATTCTTCCGGCTGGTCAGGGTGCTGCGCTTCGGACGGATCAGCACATCACTGAAATCCAGCTTGACGTCATTCTCAATTCTCATGAGACCCTCGTGATTTGTTTTACCCGACAGCTAAGCGTACCAAAGTTCTCTTGCTGAGGTCCCTTGGTCGTCCCCTGCGCTCTCGATATCATGACAAATTGTTGACAGCGCTCTTGTTACCCTCTATAAATTTTACCATCAGGCTACCAATCGGATCAGTTGTAAAATCCACTGATTGGTTCAATTCACTGTGTTGGAAGACCCGCCGGGGCCGACAACTCCGGCAGTTCGGATACGTCCAATTCGGAGCTTTTAAAATGAGCAATCTCAAACTCACGCCCACCCTGCTGGCCGCTTGCGGCCTGATCCTGTTACCGGTATGCAGTACGCCATCCCAGGCGCAATGCGTGGGTATCGGAAACTGCGCGCTCGTTTGGTCGGACGAGTTCGACGGCACCGAGGTGGATACCACCAAGTGGAGTTTCCAGCTCGGCGACGGCACCGATTACTTCCTGCCCAGCGGCTGGGGCAACAACGAACAGCAGTGGTACACCGACCAGAACGCGACGGTCGCCGACGGGTTCCTGACCATCACGGCGCGCGAGGAGTCGGTCGCCCAGGGATTTCCATACACCTCCGCGCGGCTGCGGTCACTCAGGAAAGGCGACTGGACCTATGGCCGCATGGAGATGCGAGCCAAGATGCCGCTGGGCAAGGGCTTGTGGCAGGCATTCTGGATGCTTCCCACCGACGGGGTTTACGGCGGATGGGCCGCCAGTGGCGAGATCGATATCGTCGAGTACCTTGGAAACGAGCCCGATACCGTTTTGGGCACCATCCACTACGGCGGGGAGTGGCCCAACAACACGTTTTCCGGCTCGGAATACGAATTGCCGTCCGGTACGTTCCACGAGGACTTCCACGTATTCGCCATCGAGTGGGAGGAAGGTGAGATCCGCTGGTACGTCGACGACGTGCACTACGGCACCAAGACCAGTTGGAATTCCACCGGGGGGCCGTTCCCCGCTCCGTTCGACAAGCGTTTCCATCTGCTGCTGAACCTGGCCGTGGGCGGCAATCTGCCCGGCAGTCCCGACGCCAATACCCAGTTCCCGCAGGAGTATGTCATCGACTACGTGCGCGTCTACCAGGAAGGCGAACCGAAGCTCGACGGCTCGGTCTCCGGCACCTACGTGGTAGAAGGGCTGAACGACCAGGGCTTCTTTGTCACTGTCGGTGAAAATGCAAGCGGCACGTTTGTCTTCATTGCCTGGTTCACTTTCGACGAAATCGGCAATCCGCGCTGGCTGGTAGGGGTTGACTTCTATGAGGCCGGCGCCTCGTCCATCACCCTGACCCTGCAGGAGGTGACCGGGCTGCCGTTCCTGGAGTTTTCCGACAACATCGCCAACCGCAGCGAATTCGGCACCATGACCCTGACCGTGCTTGAATGCGGCTTGCTGAAGGCCGATTACGACTTCAACACGACCGGCGCCGGCACGCTGGAGCTGATCAAGCTCACTAACATTGAAGGCCGCGACTGCAATTAGAATTTGTAACTGGCCAGCAAACGCAATACCGTTACGCTGTAATCCGGGGAAACAGCACCCAGGGTAAGCACAGCCGACATTCCATCAGGGCCGAGTTCGTCGACATACCAGTCTTCACTCTTGTATTTCTCGTGTTCGGCGTAAAGCTTCATTCCCCATTGATCACTCAGCGCATAGGAAACATGCACCCGGGCATTTCTCAGATCTGATCTGAGAGTCGGGAACGGGTCTTCGCCCTGACCACTTTCGGTCAGCACCTTGCCATTGGCATCCGAACTGACCCAGTCAAAACCGAGTGAGACTTTTTCGCTGATCTTCCCGCTAAAACCGAAGCCCACGGTGGTAATACTGTCGTCCGTCGTTGCATTCCAGGCCACGCCGCTATCTCCGGAAATGCTCGACAATTCAGAGTCGATTTCTTCCTGATTTAAAAAAGCGTGAAGGCTCATGCTCGAATTGATGGCGTAATTCAAATCCAGGCTCAGGGTCTGCGCCTCGCTTTTTTGCAGCCCGACAACAGAGTTTGAATATTCATCATCTGCGCTGAAATAACTCAGGCTGATTCCCAGTCTTTCCAGCGGTGACAGATCGAGCTCGATTATGGCGCGGTCGCGGTCGCGGTCAGCCAGGTGAAACTTTCGCATCAGAGGGTTTTCCAGCGGGCCGCCATCTTCCAGCTGAATGTAAGGAGAGGCATCGCGTTCGGAGGATTCCAATTTCACACGGAACTGCGCCACTGCCCAGGGATTGAGCGAGACCTCGCCCCAGTGGGTACGCTCCTTGGTTTCTTCGACGCTTTGCAGGCTGCGCTCGATATTTTGCTGCCGTATGCCGCCCATCAGACGAATCCTGTTTCGGGCCCGCCAGCGCAGTTCCAGCTCATATTTTTCCCGCTCGAAGCTGTACGGCCGATTAGGCCGGCCCGGGGTCGGCACCAGGTCGGTCAGTACCGGTGTCCACAGGTCGACTGCGGTTTTGTTATCCCTTTCATCCAGCCTGATCCGAGCGGTCAGGTCCAGCCTGCGCGCCAGGCGCGCGGTCAGTTTGCCGGCCAGGTTCAGTGTGCTGGTGTCGATTTTGCCGTCCAGCGATGTTCGCGGCAGCGGCCAGTCACTGTATTGCGGATTGATCGTATAAGGCAGGAGCGGGTCATCCTGTTTCATGCGGCCGATCGCCGCGCGTCCTGAAAAACGTAGCTTCGGTGACGGGGTAAAGGCGCCGGTGAGATTGAACTGGTAATACTCGTTATCCGGCGCCAGATCCGCGCGGAATGATTCCGTTCCCCGGGATGACAGGAAAGGGTTGTCCCAGGTGATGGTGGATGTGCCGTTCTCGAATGCGGAAGCGGTAAAACCGAAACTCAGGTTGGAGCGCTCGCCGGCATGCTCCAGGGCCATGTCGAACTGGTTGGTGGTGAAATCCACCGGGGCCGGAAAGTGCGTCGTATTACTCAGGAACAAGCCGGCGCCGAACGGGCGGGTGCCGTCCTTTTTCTGGTGCTCGAAATCCACCCGGTACGACCACTTGACGGCAAATTTCAGTGTCAGGCCAGCGTCCAGTGTTTTACGGGTGGTCTTGAGCGGCGTATCGGCCAGGGACTGATCAAGAGCGGCCATGCCGCCGGTTAGGGGTGCTCTCACCCAGTCCCCGGGCAGGTTAAGCCTGTCACTGCCGAGCCCCAGGAAAGGTGTCTGCGTTCCATGTCCGCGGTATTTGGGAATTTCGTTGTAAGCAAGCCTCACTTCGAAGCGCCCCTGCCGGCCGCCGCGCATCTCGAATTGGCGGCTGTCTATGGCCAGGTTCTGCGCATACAAATCAAAGTATTGGCCATCATTGCCGCGGTAGTGGGTATCGCCATCGAGCGAAAGGAACCCGCCCTTTTTTTCCAGGCCACGGTAGTCGCCGAATTTCGTCGACGAATCGCTGACATGACCAGGGCCGAAATCCAATATCCCGAACCATCCCAAAGGATAGATGCACAGGCTGCACAACCAGCGGCTGGTATCGATATCCGTATCGGCCGGCATTTCTCCGGCTGGCACCAGCGCAGGCGTCACCAGTAGTAAACTCCACAACAGCCTGGTTGCCATTACATTCATCGTGCGCTACCGGTGCAACTTTGCGCCTGAGGGATGATTTGAGCCATGAACCTGCGAATGGCCATTGAGGCAGGAGCGTCCCAGCAGGAAGCGGTTGTTGAAGTTGTCGTCCATTTCCTCGCTTGTGTAAGCCTCGCTGGGATGGCCTGCCGGCGAGTGGCATTGCTGGCACAACAAGGGCGGCCGCTTGACCAGAAGGGCCGGGTGGTTGCTGCCGTGTGGCTGGTGGCACAACGTGCAGTCCTCGGAAGCTGGCGCGTGCTCCCACAGGAACGGCCCGCGCTTTTCCGCATGGCAGAGATAGCAGGTCAAATTGACAGTCGAACGTTGCAGCAGGAAATCGTTGTTCCCGTCGTGTGGGTCATGGCAGCTGCTGCAGGCCATGCTGCCAAAACGCAGCGGATGGCTACTGGATTTAAGCGTATCGGAGCGTTTGTTCTGATGGCAGGTGAAACAGGTTTGCTGTTGCGCCAGGGTATCGAAAACCCGGTCGCGTTTGGCGTGGACCTGATGGCAGGATGCACAGGAAAGGTCTTCAATCTCATGCATACTGCCGGACCATGCCAGGCGCCCTCTGGATTCGTGGCAGTTCAGGCATACCTGATTCTGTTCCGCTGCCGGCGTGGCGGCGTTCGGGCCGAACGTTACGGGCGGATTGCCGTCTTTGCCTCTGCGTTGGGCGCGTGCATGTTCCTTGCTGGGCCCATGGCAGGTTTCGCACTGAAGATCAGAAAAAGGTGTCTCCGGATCGGCCTGTGACCCGTGCTTGGTAAAGAAAATTGCGGTGGCGGGTTTCTCCGATCCCTCACTGTGACATAAGACACAAGAGTCCGCGCCGCTGCGGGAGTATTCCTGTCCCCACGAAATCGTCGGCTCAAGCATGAATACGAGGAAAATTACCGAAATGCGGAGCAGGATGCGTGTTTTCCCGGTCATAACTGGTCATTATAGTTATCAGTTGATATCCGTTCCCTGAATTCTTCCGATGGAAAAGAAAAGCAATCAACACAGCATGTCAAATGAGCAGACCGGAAAAACGGGTCGATCATTCCATCATTTCTGTACTGTTCTGCTCAGATTGGCGCTTTTTTGTCCCTTGACGGTGTTCTCCGCCGATGTGAGTACGCTGACGCCAGTTTGCAGTGGTTGCCACGGAGTCGATGGGCTTTCGGTGAACAGCACGGTCCCGATCATCGCGGGTCAGGCTTACACACTCATCGAAGATAATCTGCTGGCCTTCCGGGACGATGAAAGCGCCTGCACAGCAACCGGACTCATGCAAGAAGAAGCCGCTGCGCTGGTTTCTGCGATGTGCGTGTTTGTCAAAACGCTGGAGAATCGTGACATCTCGGCGCTTGCGGAATTTTATGAACTGCAGCCTTTCGTGCCGGCACGGCAATCATTCGATCCGGCCCTTGCCGCCGACGGGGCCAGGGTTCACCTGGAAGCAAATTGCGAACTTTGCCACTCGCAAGGCGGGCGCGAATCCAACGGCATGGCCGCGATTCTCGCAGGCCAGTGGACTCCTTACCTGGAAAGATCCCTGATGAGAATCCGCGCAGGTGAAAGAATGGGCCCGAAAGTGATGAACGAGGCCATCCGGGACTTGACCGACAGGGACATTGCGGCATTGTTGAATTACTACGCAAGCCAGCAGGACTGACCCGGTCGTCAACGAGTTGGGAGGTAAGATGCGGGCGATTGCCCGTTCCTCAGACCTACGATTGAAACTCGCCAGAAGTCCGAAAAAGGCGGGTTATACTTCCTTCTCCCAGTGAATCAGTCCGCTGCTCCGTAACCACTGAAAATGCGATTCACGACGAACGATGAATTCCACTTGACCGTGCGGCACACAATGCCGGAGTCATCCATCCCGGTTTGCTCGACATGAAGAAGAAAAGCGCGTTCTCACGGATGGTAGTGGGCAGGCCCGATCTCAATCCGATTTGGCTCCGGACGTGGCTGCTGATGTTGCAGATGGCGGCCTGGCTCTGGCGCCGGCTTTTGCTGCGAACCACACTGGTCGCCGTTACCGGCAGCGCCGGCAAAACCACGGCCAAGGAATTTCTCGGCGTCATGCTGAGTTCCGCGGCGCCAACCGTCAGGACCTTCGACACCCGTAACGACAGCGCCCACGGCGTTCCCAGCACGGTCCTGCGCATCCGGCCCTGGACCCGTTACGCCGTCATCGAAGTCGGGGCCCACCGGCCCAACGTCATTCGCAAATCCGGCCGGTTGATTCGTCCTCACATTGTGATTGTCACCACTGTCAATCACTCCCATCCCGAGGCCTATGAAAGCCCCGAAGCCGTCGCTCGAGAAAAAGCTCAACTGCTCGATGAGCTCCAACCCGACGGTATCGCCATCCTCGGTGGCGACAATCCGTTCCTCGCCGGTATCGCCGCCAACCACCCGGGCCGTATCTTCACCTTTGGCTGTGCTCCGGGGAACGACCTGCGGGCAACGGACATCCTCTCTGCCTGGCCAGACCGCCTGGAGTTCTCAGCTCACTGCGCCAATCACATTTGCCGGGTTCGCACCAGACTCGTGGGTGCTCACTACCTGAACTCTGTCCTTGCTGCCTTATCCGGCGCTATCTGCTGCGGCATCAGCCTTTCGCGGGCAGTAAAAATGATTGAAGGCCTGGAACCTCACCATGCGCGCACGCAACCCGTTCTGCTGCCATCCGGCGCCACCATGCTTCGCGATGACTTCGGCGGCAACTGGTTTCACTTCGACGCGGCGCTCGATGTGCTTGCTCAGGCCCGCGCCGACCGCCGAATCGCAGTCCTTGGTGCCGTGGGTGATTTCGGGACACCCGGCCGCGACAATTGGCGCAAACTGGGCGCGAAAACTGCCGCCTCGGCCGACGCTGCCGTCTTTGTAGGTAAGGACGCAGGCGCTGCCCGGTCCGCGGCGGTGGAAGCCGGTATGCCGGCCGACAGGGCTTACAGTTTTACAAACCTGAAGCCGGCCGCCGAGTTTCTTCGTTCGGAATTGTGCAGCGGCGACCTGGTCCTCCTCAAGGGAGGTCGCGCAACGGAACATCTAACGCGGCTGTACTTCTCGCAAACCGGCTCCGTCGACTGCTGGGTGCGCAGGTGCCAGAAACCCATTCTCTGCGACTTTTGCAAGGAAATGGGCCATCGTCCCGATAGCCACAGTGGTCGAAACTGAATGAATCCCGAAAACAAGAGGCTTCTGTGGACCGTTAATCCATACACCCGTCGCTGGTTCGCGGTGGCTTACTCCACGATTCTGTACCCGTGGGCCTGGCTCTGGCGAAAGTTTCTTCGCCGCACGACCTTCATCACGATCACGGGAAGCCTGGGTAAGAGCATTGCCCGCGAACTTCTGGCTGAAATCCTGGCTTCCCGTCACCCGACCAGCCGCAATGCCAAGGGCGATTCCCGCTACGGCATCCCGCTGGCGATTCGCAAAACGAAACCCGCGCACCGCTACGCGGTAATCGAAGTAAATTGCAGCAGGCCCGACTGGCTCGAACGAACGATGCGGCTGGTCCGGCCCCGCCTGGCCGTTGTGACCAACATCATGCCCGTCCACATCGATCTTTCCCCGACCCGGCAACATATGGCCGCGAAGAAAGTGAAAACCGTTCGTGCCCTTTCACGCAACGGTACGGCGATCCTGAATGGCGACGATCCGCTCGTCATGGCCATGAAGCCCGAATGCCCGGGAAAGATCTTTACTTTCGGCCGCAGCAGGGAACTCGACCTGTGGGCCGACGAGATAAGATGTCGCTGGCCCGAACGCCTGTCCTTCACGGCTCACCTCGACGGCAAGAGCTGCCGGGTGCAGACTCAACTCGTTGGTGAACACCAGCTCGATGGAGCGCTTGCGGCGATCGCCACGGCGCTGCATTGTGGCTTCGACCTGGCCGCTGCCGCTTCGGCCATCGCCCGCGCCCCTCTCCCGATGGAACGCATGACACCCGTGGAGCTTCCCAATGGCGCCGTACTCATGCGTGATGCGCTGATCAATCCGTTGTGCAAGTTCGAAGCGGCGTTGCCGGTTCTTGCCACCGCACGCGCAGGTCGACGAATTATCGTTGCCGGCGCTGTTTCGGATGCCGGCCAGGGCTCATCGAAATCCGCGCGCCTCATTGGACAACGCGTCGCAACTGCCGCCGACATGGCCGTTTTTGTAGGACGCGAGTGCAACGTCGCTGCCAAAGCTGCGCAAAATACCGGCTTGCCTGCAGAAGTTGTGCATAAATTCAAGAAGCTGAAGGAAGCAGCAGATTTTCTCCGTCACGAGCTAGGCAAAGGTGATCTCGTGTGGCTTACCGGCCGGCTGGACGGCCACCTGATGCGCCTTTATTTCGCTCAAATCGGCACTGTTGAATGCTGGCGTGAGCACTGTAAGCTGCCCCACTTCTGCGACCCCTGTCCCCACCTGGGTTTTCGACCGGGCACGGCCCGCAACCGCCAGTAGTCCGCTTCCCGCAGCGTAGGCAGAGAAGGCAAGCCACCATTGCGCCCAGCCAGCCCCGGCGCACTATGGATTAACTGAAACGGTCCGGCCCGGGCATCGTTTCTTACGGCGCCGCCCGGGCAGCTTCTGAATTGCGCACAAACACATTAAGTATCGAACCCAGGGTGGCGCCCGGCCAACGCAGCATTTGCATTTCAATTGACCTGCCAACTGGTATTAGA
>CAMYKC010000039.1 GCA_947258865.1 uncultured Lysobacterales bacterium | reverse complement strand
AGAAGCAGGAGAATCACATGATCTACAACAACATTCTTGAGACGATTGGCAACACCCCAGTAATAAAAATCCAGAGACTCGCGCCGGAAGGCATCGAGATGTTCGTCAAGGTGGAAGCCTTCAACCCGATGAGTTCCGTGAAAGACCGCCTGGCGCTTGGCATCATCCTGGATGCGGAAAAAAAGGGCTTGCTCAAACCCGGGCAGACCGTGATCGAAGCCACATCAGGCAACACCGGCATCGCCCTGGCCATGGTATGCGCTGTGCGGGGGTATCCTTTTGTCTCGGTGATGGCCGAGTCGTTTTCGGTCGAGCGCCGCCGCCTGATGCGGTTCATGGGGGCCAAGGTGGTTCTGACTCCGGCAGCGGAGCGGGCGACCGGCATGGTTCGCGTCACCGAAGCATTGGCGGCGAAGCATGGCTGGTTCATGACACAGCAATTCGAGAACGAGGCAAATCCGGCCTATCACCGCAACACCACCGGACCCGAAATTCTCAGTGATTTCGCCGACCGGCGTCTGGACTATTACGTCAGCGGCTACGGCACCGGCGGGACGATTACCGGTGCCGGTCAGATGATCCGGCTGGCCCGCCCGGACGTGAAGATCATATCCACGGAACCGGCCGGAGCGGCGCTGCTGGAAGGCAAGGAGTGGCAGCCACACAAGATTCAGGGGTGGACGCCGGATTTCATTCCTTCCGTGCTCGACCGCGCGGTCGCTCATCAGAACATTCCGGTCACCGACGAAGAATCGATAGCGACTTCGCGCGCCCTGGCGACCAGTGAAGGCATTTTTTGTGGGATTTCAGCGGGCGGGACCTTCGCAGCGGCGCTGAAGGTAGCCGAGCAGGCGGAGCCGGGATCAGTCATCCTTACCATGCTGCCCGATACGGGCGAGCGTTACCTTTCAACGCCCCTGTTCGAAGATATTCCGGAAGGCCCGGATGACGGACAGGATTTGCTGGAAGGCCTGGAATACTAAGGATTGAGCAGACCGGGCGGCAGTTCGCGCAAGCACCCCGCCAGTTCTCTCAGAAATGAAGAGAGCGCCGAACTGCTCCTCCAGACCAGAGCGACGGTCCGGCTGGGTGCCGGGTCGGCAAACTGACGGGTAACGACATTGCCGGTAGCCGCTATGGGTGGTTTCACAGAAAGAACAGGCATCAGGGTGATACCGACGTCCGCAGCCACCATCTGACGCAGTGTCTCCATGCTGGTGGCGTGAAAATCAACGCGTTCATGCGCCCCCGCCAGGGCGCATACTTCCAGTGCGTGTTCACGCAGGCAATGACCTTCTTCAAGCAGCAGCAATTCGGTTCCCTCGAGGTCGTGCATTGTTATGGAAGACTTCAATGCCAGCGGATGGTCTCCGGGAAGCGCCACAACGAACGGTTCTTCGAACAACACATCCACCTCCAGGCCATCGTCGTTGATGGGCAAGGCCAGCAGGCCGGCATCGAGTTCTCCCTGCCGTAACATCCGGAGAATATCCTCGGTTTTTTCCTCAGCGAGCTGGAGGCGGAGGTTGGGGTAAGCCTTTCGGACTGAAGGCACCACATGGGGCAGGAAATAGGGAGCCAGGGTCGGAAATAACCCCAGTCGCAACGCACCGTCGGCTGGATTGCAGCTGCGCCTGGCGACCGCCCTTATCTGGTCAATATCGGAGAGTACCAGACGGGCGCGATCGGCAATTTCCTCACCGACCGGGGTAAGCATGATGTTCTTTGGGGACCTTTCGACGAGCTGTATGCCCAGTTCATCTTCCAGTTTCTTGATTTGAGTGCTCAGGGTCGGCTGGCTGACGAAACAGGCTTCGGCCGCCTTGCTGAAATGTCTGAGATCGGCGAGTTTGACGAAATATTGCAGGGCGCGAAGGTTCATGGCGCTATTATACTGACGCTTCAAACATCGGATGCGCTGGCTCAATAGCGCCAGTTACCGAATTCCAATTCGAACCAGAGGCCAAATCCCAGTGAGAGTTCTCGCTTTTCTTCCAACAGCTCCCGGGGCCAGGTAATGCTGGGCCCCATGGAAATGTAAATCCAGTCCCGGGTAAACGGCCTGCGCCAGATCAGGTTGAATCCAATATCCTGAAGTCCGACCGCTGCATCGGTTTTTCCCCTTACGAAAGACAACAGGGAAAAGGCGCTTCTGTTCCCAAGCAGGTGATACCAGGTCTGGCCGAAATACCACTCGGTGCCTTCCGTGATTTCCGTTACTTTCAAAATGCCTTCCCAGCGAAGCACGTTCTTGAGATTGATGCCGTAAGCCATGTCGCCACGGCTGGTCGTGCCGAATCCTTCGTCGCTCCGCCAGAAAAAGGTCTGCCGGAACCTGAAATCTGTATTTTCAGTGTACTGTTTGTTGTAAAACCAGGAGAGCTTCGCATAGGGCTCGGGCGGTAAGCGCAGCCGGACACCCAAGGACCAGTCCCAACCCGATTTTCCGCCTTTGGGCCGATGTCCGAGCCCGAGGAGCCAGGATGCGTCTTCGCCGCGATCAACGATTCCAGGGTTGTAAAATGTACTATCCTGACCCTGGGTATCGGAAACGTAGGCTTCTTCATCCACCCGTCCCAGTATCAAATCCCAACGGCTGTTCAGGTTCGGTAGCGGAGCCCTCACTTTCAGCCGCAACCGGGGGTCGAAGCCATCGTATTCGCGGTACTCCGCGCCGATGGTGAGCAAGCCGTTCACGGCCCGTTCGTTGAAATCGTGGTCATCGCCCCACCAGCTGTCGAACCAGCGGAAGGTGTGGCAGGACCAGCTTCGCAACACTTCCTGGGACTGTTCCTGGAATTCCTGGTCTTCCAGCATCCAGTCACAATCATCCACGGGTGTTGGTCGCTCTGGTGTGTCCTCAACCGGCCCGGTCTTGTGAAAAGGCTGGGTGACCGCTTCGATAGCCTCTTCTTCCGTATCTATCGATTCCGCCTTGCTGACGGTGGTTGTTGAACCGCCCCAGGCCATCGCCGCCTGGCAGCCTGCCGCCAGGATAAAACAGACGCAGAAAGCCAAAATCATTCGGTTCAATAGTGCTTTTGGCGGGCCGAGTGTCTTCATGAACAAGCTGGTCGCGACTTTCCTGTCTGGTAACCCTGATTTTATTCGGAATTGCCTATTCGTTTCCCGTAAAATACCGCATCCTATCGACTTGCGGAACCTTATATGAACAAACGAACCGTCCTGACGGGTATCACGACAACGGGAACGCCGCATCTGGGCAATTACGTTGGTGCAATCAAGCCCTGTATCGATGCCAGTCATGACAAGGATGTGAAGTCATACTATTTTCTCGCGGATTACCACGCGCTGGTCAAGAACAGGGATCCGGAGCGGATGCGGCAATCGACTCTTGAAATTGCCGCCACCTGGCTGGCGCTCGGGCTCGATACCCAACGAGCTGCGTTCTACCGGCAGTCGGACATTCCTGAAATCCTGGAACTGACCTGGATTCTTACCTGCTCGACCGCCAAGGGCCTGATGAACCGGGCGCATGCCTACAAGGCCGCGGTGCAGGAAAACGTGGATGCCGGGGAAGACCCGGATTTCGCGATCACCATGGGACTGTTCAGCTACCCGGTCCTGATGGCGGCAGACATTCTGATGTTCAACTCGACCCATGTTCCTGTGGGCAAGGACCAGGTTCAGCACCTGGAAATGGCCAGGGATATAGCGCAGCGCTTCAACCATCATTATGGCGAGCACTTCGCTTTGCCGGAAGCCGTGGTCGAAGAACACGTGGCGGTCTTGCCCGGCACGGACGGCCGGAAAATGTCCAAGAGCTACAACAATGCGATTCCGCTCTGGCTGCCGGAAAAGCAACTTCGAAAAGCGATCATGAAAATCGTGACCAACTCGCTGGAACCGGGTGAGCCGAAGAACCCGGACGATTCGGCGCTCTACGCAATTTATGCGGCGTTCGCCTCCCGGGAGCAAAGGGAAGCCATGCGGCAGGCATATCGAGACGGGATCGCCTGGGGCGCAGCCAAGCAGGAGACTTTCGAATTGATCAATAACGAACTCGTGCAGGGACGCGAACGCTACGAAGCCCTGATGGCCGAACCGGCGCGTATCGAGCAGACCCTGGCCGAGGGCGCGGTCAAGGCACGTGACTGGGCGACTCCGTTCCTGGCTCGCATCAGGAAAGCCATCGGAATCCGCAAACTGGGATGAGAACCACGGGGAACGCCCAATCCTGCGTGATCGACCCGATGGCGCAACCCTGCGTCCCGGTAGCCGTGACCACCGGCGAAAAAAGGCAAAATTTTCCGGTCCACCGCATCTATTGCGTGGGACGCAATTACGCTGAACATGCACGAGAGATGGGCGCTTCGGACAAGGAGCCGCCTTTCTTTTTCTCCAAACCCGCCGACGCCGTAAACACCGGGCGTAGCATGCCTTATCCCCCAATGACCGAAAACCTGCATCATGAGGTGGAACTGGTCGTTGCGCTTGGCACTGGTGGCAGAAATGTTTCGACAGAAGATGCGTTGACGCTGGTCTATGGCTACGCGGTTGGAGTGGACCTGACCCGGCGCGATCTGCAGGCGGCCGCAAAGGAAAAAGGCCGGCCATGGACCACGGCCAAAGGGTTCGACCACTCGGCGCCAATTTCGGCCATCCTGCCGGCATCACGGTGTGCCCACCCGGAGAGCGCCGCGATCACTCTGGCGGTGAACGGTGAACTGCGCCAGCAGGCAGACATCCGGGACATGATCTGGTCCGTACCCGAGATCATCGCCGAACTTTCGCGTTATTTCGAGTTAATGCCCGGCGACCTGATCTTCACAGGAACGCCGTCGGGCGTGAGCAAGTTGCAACGCGGAGACCGCATCGCGTGCGAGGTTTCGGGTATCGGCTCGCTGGTTTTCGAACTGGCGGGCAGTTGAAATTACAGGGCGGCGCTAGCCGAAACGCTCCAATAGAGCTTCCAGGGCGCCCTCCAGTGGAATGATTTCATTTTCCGAAGCGGTGCGTCTACGGTACTCCAGAACACCGTCGTCCAGGCCTCGTTCGCCGATGACCACCCGGTGAGGTATCCCGATCAGTTCCATGTCGTTGAACATGACGCCGGGCCGCAGGTTTCGGTCATCCAGCAGGACTTCCACGCCCGCCGCGCTGAACGATTCATACAATTTCTCGGCAGCTTCGCGCACGCGATGCGATTTTTTTGCGTTCATCGGCAGAATGGCCACCTGGAAAGGAGCCAGGGGCTCGGGCCACTGAATGCCGTGCTCGTCGTGATTCTGTTCAATAGCGGCAGCGACAATGCGTGAAACACCGATGCCGTAACAACCCATCGGCATGACATGGGATTTGCCGTCCTCGCCCAGAACAACCGCATTCATTGACTCGGAATACTTGGTGCCGAGTTGAAAAATGTGGCCGACTTCCACGCCGCGTGCAAGGCTGATGGTGCCTTTTCCATCCGGGCTGGGGTCACCTTCCACCACGTTGCGAAGATCGGCTTCCATCGGCAGGTCCACATCGCGGCCCCAGTTGATGCCGAAATAGTGCTTCCCGTCCAGGTTGGCTCCGCCGGCGAAATCCGCCATTACAGCAACGCTGTGGTCGACAATGCATGGAATCGGCAGATTGACCGGTCCCAGCGATCCGGGTCCGGCCCCGACAGCCCCTTGTATTTCTTCATCGCTGGCAAAGCGCACTGGGTAAGCCACCCCCTGCAGCCGCGCTGCCTTGAATTCATTCAGTACATGGTCGCCGCGTACCAGCAAGGCGATGAAATCCGACCCGGATTCCCCCGTTGCTTCCACCACCAGGGTCTTCACGGTCTTTTCCACGGGAATTCCGAACTGTTGTACGAGTTCGTCTATCGTGTGGGCTTCGGGCGTATCGACCAGCCGTAATTCCTCGGCCGGCGCGGGAGCTTTGTCTGCGCAAGGGATTGCCTCCGCCAGCTCGATATTGGCCGCGAAATCTGAAGCCGTTGAAAATGCAATCTGATCTTCACCTGACTCCGCCAGTACGTGAAACTCATGTGACTGGCTTCCGCCAATTGCTCCTGAATCGGCGCGCACAGATCGGAACCTCAGACCGGCACGGGTAAAGATGCGCGAATAAACGTCATACATTTCCCAGTAAGTCTCGTCCAGGCTGGCTTCGTCTATGTGGAATGAATAGGCATCCTTCATCAGGAATTCCCGGGCGCGCATGATGCCGAAGCGTGGCCGGATTTCATCCCGGAATTTTGTCTGAATCTGGTAAAACGTAACCGGCAGCTGTTTGTAGCTGCGAAGTTCGTTGCGCGCAAGATCAGTGATCACTTCCTCGTGAGTCGGTCCGAACACATAATCGCGGCCGGCCCGATCATGAATCTTGAGCAGTTGTGCACCGAAGTCTTCCCAGCGGCCGGTCTCTTTCCAGAGTTCGGCGGGCTGAACTGCCGGCATGAGCAACTCGAGGTATCCAGCGCGGTCCATCTCTTCGCGAACGATGTTTTCCACTTTTTTGAGGACGCGCCATCCCAGCGGGGTCCAGGTATAAATGCCGGCCGTTAGCTTGCGGATCATTCCGCTTCTGAGCATCAATTGATGGCTTATGATTTCTGCGTCTGCCGGGGTTTCCCGGGTGGTCATGATGTGGAATTTGCTGGTTTTCATCCGATGCCTGTTTCCAGAGAATCAAACTCCACATTTTACCCGTGGGGCGGGCAAGGCGATACACTGGATTTTTGACAGACGGCCCGGTTCAGCGGCAGTTATTGGCGATAAAGTCTCTCGATTCCTCGATCATTCCCACGCGCTGACTATCGTCCAAACGGACGGTTTCCCCTTGCTCGTTGACGTACATCACGCGGCGAGCCGGCTCCACCTGTTCGAGTCGCTGCTGGTGCCGCTTGCAGAGGGCATCGCTCTCCGCCTGCGCTTCCCGGCGCTCCTTCCGCTGTTGGGCCAATCGATCCCGCCGCTGCTGGGCAGCTGAAACCGGGCTCTCTTCCATGCCTGTTTCCGCGGCCGATTCACCGGCAGTTTCGTTGTCTTTTCCGGGGGTGTCTAAGGCAGCGGGCCGATGGCCATCATCGAGTTCGATCGTATTCGATTTGCCCGTTTCATGCGGTGAATCACTGAAGTGCACCACGCCATTTTCGTCCGTCCAGGTATGAACCTGGGTGGCAGCGGCGCTACCCCAGGCCAGGATTGAAACGGCCGCAAAAACCGTCATCAAGCGGGTGTGATTTTGTCCAAATCCCTGTTTCATGTCGCTTTCCTTGCGTCAGGCCTGTTTTTTTTATATCACAGTTAGGCTTCGTCTACCTTATTTGCCTGGTGCTGGTATTATCATTTCATTCAATAATCGATGAGGACACGGCATGGAGCCGGGCGACAAAAAAATTCGCAAGGGCGTATATCTTTTGCCCAACGCGCTGACTACCGGGGCTCTGTTCGCCGGGTTTTATTCGATCATTGCCGGAATCAATGGTCATTATATCGCAGCAGCCATTGCCGTAGTCGTCGCGGGCGTTCTGGATGGGCTCGATGGCAGAGTCGCGCGCCTGACCAATACACAAAGTGAATTTGGCGTCCAGTACGATAGCCTTTCCGACCTGATTTCGTTTGGCCTGGCCCCGGCCTTGCTGGCGTTCAACTGGTCGCTTTCCAGTCTGCGAGACATCAGTCCGCTGGCCGGTAAGCTGGGCTGGCTGGCGGCGTTCCTCTTTGTCGCCTGCGCTGCATTGAGACTGGCCCGTTTCAATACCCAGGTTTCTTCGAGCGACAAAACCTATTTCCAGGGCCTGGCGTCGCCTGCGGCGGCCGGTACACTGGTCGCGACGATCTGGTTTTTTAATGATCAGGGGATTTCAGGTGAATCCGTTCGTTGGCTGGTGTGGATTGAAACTGTAATCCTCGGACTATTGATGTTCTCGCGGGTACGATATTTCAGCGGCAAATCCTGGCCCATCGGCGACCGGATTCCGATTGGCTTTCTGTTCCTGGTGGTGCTCGTATTTGTGTTGCTCGCCATCGACCCACCGACGGTTTTGATGGTGCTGGGTGTGGCCTATGTCATTTCTGGCATCGTCATAACCTTGCTCGGGCGGCAACAGTGGAAAAGTCGCAGAAGCAAGCGGGCGTCCAAGAGTGATTGAATCACAACGCCGCGCTTACCTCGATGCCCTGGGATTCGATGTCTGGGTCGCGCGGCCTGCCGAGCCGGCGCGCGACCGACTGGTCATCAGTCCGGGCCAGGGTAGCATCCTGCTAGTTTGTGGTTCCGCAACGGCCAGCGTGACGAAATTGGCGGGGGATATTGCCCGCGCCCTCGGCGCCTCGCCGGTCTGGGCGTGGCCGGATCCGGAGGCGGGGCCGGACAGTCCTACCGTAGAAGAAGCCGTGATCGAACGGATGTTCACCCGGGTGATCGTGTTCGGCGCCGGCCTGGGCGAACAGTTGTTCGGGGGAGCCATACCTGAAACTCTGGTTTCATCCGCAGTTAACGTGACGGCTACACTCGATGACCTCGCTGTGCGGGGTAGTCTGAAAAAGGGGCTCTGGAGGCTACTCAGGGACTGGCGCCAAGAAGCGCGTTGAGGCTGGGCGTTATGGTTGCAGATCCATCTTCCATCGTCCCCAAGCTGCGCCGCCTGTCTGCGGATGACGTGGACCGCATCATGGAGATCGAGCTGGCGGCCTATCCCTTTCCCTGGACCCGCGGCATTTTCATCGATTGCATTCGCGTGGGTTATGACTGTTGGGGTATGCAGGCGGGTTCCAGCCTGATTGGCTACGTTGTTCAGACCCACGCCGCTGATGAGTGCCATTTACTGAACCTTTGTGTTGCACCCGACTGGCAACGTCGGGGCCTGGGCAGCCTGTTGCTCGATCATTCCGTCAGGCTGGCCCGCCGACATGGCTGCGACAGCATCTTCCTGGAAGTCCGGCCCAGTAACCCGGCCGGGTTCGGCCTGTACGAAAAGCGTGGATTCGAAGTCGTGGGCGAACGACCCGACTATTACACCGCCGACCGGGGCCGGGAAAACGCAATTGTTATGCAGCTGGATCTGTAAAAGACTTCGGAAACAGTGTTTTTTTCAGATAAAGCGGGTGAGCGGGTGTCCCGCTGGAGTTCAGTTGCAGGCAGTGAGGGTTGACCAGTAGCGGAATAACGCTGTGGTCCTGTTGCATGAATCGCCCATGATTGCCCCAGCAAACGATGGTCAGGTCGAGGACCTGGCTCATTGTTGCCAGCCACTCGCGGTTGTGTTCACCGACCGGGTCGGACGCTTTTTTCAATGCTGCCGGGCGGGTTGCCCGGAATCCGAAGAGGTTGCCGACCGCGATCCCGCTGCATCCCCAACTGCGGGCAAAGCCGATACAGCGCCGGATAGTCGGGTCATTGTGTGTCTCGTCCGCGGTTGACGGGTTAAGGCCGACGAACAGCACCCGTTTTCCGATGGGCGCCCAGTTACGCCACAAGGCATAGCGATAGACGCGATCCGGCGAAAACACGGCGCCGGTTTCACTGTCCATGTCAGCCGGGATTTGCTCAGTCCCGCAGGGATTCCAGTTGGCGGATCTGCTGGTGTAGGTTTTCAACGTTGGCCTGATGTGTCGACAGGCGTTGTCGTTCCTGTTCGACAACCGCCTCGGGTGCATTCTTGACAAAGCGGCTATTCCCCAGCTTGCCTTCCGATTTTTTGAGGTCGGCGTTTTCGCGCACGAGTTGCTTGCTCAGCCGGGTAAGCTCCTCGTCAATGTCTACCAGGCCCTTGAGGGGGATCAGGATTTTCAAATCGCCGACGAGTGCAACAGCGCATTGAGCCGTGTCCTTGGATTCATCGACCCACTGGGCAGAGCGAATTCGGGCCAGCTGTGACAGTGCGCCTTCGAACTTTGCCTGCCGATCCCGATCGGACTGACTGCCCCCCTGGAACCAAACGTCCAGGTTTTTTGCCGGCGACAGGTCCAACTCGGAACGAATACGGCGGACGCCCTGGACAACCTCCTGCAGCCAGATCACATCGCTTTCCGCCTCCTCGTCAAGCGGCCCTGGTGCCGGGAAGGGGCGCAGCATGATGCTGTCGCCTTCGATGTCCAGCTCCGGCCGGACCCGCTGCCAGATTTCCTCAGTAATGAACGGCATGATGGGGTGCAGAGCCCTGAGACTGGTTTCCAGTACATGGAGCAGCGTATGGCGGGTTGCGGCCTGACCTGGTTCGTCCGACTTCTGCAGCGTCGCCTTCGCGAATTCGAGGTACCAGTCGCAATATTCATTCCAGATGAATTCGTACAGCGCCTGGGCTGCCAGGTCGAGGCGATAGCCACTGAATTGTAGTTCCACTTCGGCGATCATCCGGTTCATGCGCGACAGAATCCAGCGGTCGATGACGTCCGGTTCTTTTGCCTGTATTGCCGCCTTATCCACGGTTTGCATCAACACGAAACGCGCGGCGTTCCAAAGCTTGTTGCAGAAATTCCGGTAACCTTCGATTCGGCCCAGGTCAAAACGAATTTCCCTGCCGGTCGTGGCCAGGGCGGCGAAGGTAAACCGGAGCGCGTCGGTGCCGTATGCCGCTATTCCGTTCGGGAATTCCTTGCGGGTCAATTTTTCGATTGCCGGCGCCATCTGCGGCTGCATCAGGCCGGATGTTCTTTTCTGAACGAGGCTTTCCAGTTCGATGCCTTCGATCAGGTCCAGTGGATCAAGCACATTGCCTTTCGACTTGGACATTTTCTGCCCATGTCCGTCACGTATCAGGCCGTGGATGTATACAGTCCTGAACGGAACATCATCCATGAATTTCAGTCCCATCATGATCATCCGGGCAACCCAGAAGAAAATAATATCGAACGCGGTGACCATCACGCTGGTTGGGTAAAACCGTTTGAGATAATCGGTTTGCTCCGGCCAGCCGAGAGTAGAAAACGGCCAGAGTGCGGACGAGAACCAGGTGTCGAGCACGTCTTCGTCCTGGCGCAATTCGACGCCCTCCGAAAGGCCCGATCGCCGCCGCGCATCTTCTTCGCTGGTGCCCACATGGATGTTGCCATCCGGGTCATACCAGGCTGGAATGCGGTGTCCCCACCATAGCTGCCGGCTGATGCACCAGTCCTCAATCCGGTGCATCCAGTCAAAATAGGTCTTGCTCCAGTTGGTGGGCACGAAAGTGATCCGCCCGTCTTCCACAGCTTCGATGGCCGGTTTCGCCAGCGGCGTGGTCTTCACGTACCACTGGTCCGTCAGGTATGGTTCGACCACTGCATGTGAGCGGTCACCACGGGGAATCATCAATGTGTGGTCTTCGATCTTCTCGAGCAAACCCTGCTTTTTGAGGTCCTCGACGATCTGCTCGCGCGCCACGAAACGGTCCATTCCACGATACGCTTCCGGTGCGTTTTCGTTGAGGCTGGCATTGTTATCGAGCACGTTGATCATCGGCAGTTTATGGCGTTTACCAATTTCGTAATCATTGAAATCGTGGGCAGGGGTGATTTTCACGCAGCCCGAGCCAAATTCCGATTCGACATATTCGTCAGCAATGACCGGGATGGTGCGGCCGGTCAGGGGCAATACCATTTCTGTACCTACCAGGTCCCTGTACCGTTCATCTTCGGGATGGACCGCGACCGCGGTGTCTCCCAGCAGGGTCTCCGGCCGGGTTGTAGCAACCACCACGTGGCCACGGCCATCCACGCGGGGATAGCGTATATGCCACATGAATCCTTTTTCTTCTCCTGAATTGACTTCAAGGTCCGAAAGGGCGGTGTGCAGCACGGGATCCCAGTTGACCAGCCGTTTACCGCGATAGATCAGGCCTTCTTCATAAAGCGTGATGAATTCCAGTTGGACCGCTTGTGAAAGACGCTCATCCATTGTGAAACAGTGGTTGGACCAGTCAACTGACGCACCCAGTCGTCTCAGTTGGTTGTCGATGGTATCGCCCGAATGTTTTTTCCAGTCCCAGACGGCATCGATGAAGCGCTCCCGGCCAAGATCATGGCGGGATTTGCCTTCGGCCAGCAATTGCCGCTCGACTACCATCTGGGTTGCGATGCCGGCATGATCGGTGCCTGGCTGCCACAGGGTATCGGCGCCTTTCATGCGTTGCCAGCGCGTCAGCGTGTCCATGATCGTATCCTGGAAAGCATGACCCATGTGCAACCTGCCGGTGACATTGGGTGGCGGCAGCATGATGCAATATGGCTGATGTCCTCCGCCGGGGGTGAAATAGGATTCTTCTTCCCAGAACTGGTACCACCGTTGCTCGATCGCGGCCGGGTTATAACTCTTATCCATGGTATCTACGTTTTTCCTATCGTGTGGCTGACGGGGTCCAGCCCCATTTCCCGATATTGGCGGAATTTCTCACGTGAAGCGGTACGCTGGCCGGCCTCCGCGGGAACGATTTCCAGCAGGCGTCTGAATCGGGTGGGTTCCGGGACGGGCTGAGCGGCCAGGTTGATGATCACATCCCGGTCGGTCGGAATAGCCGTCTCACGGGATCCGATGCTGACCGGCGAGTCCGCGCCATCCTCGCCGCTGGCGTGTGGAAGAAATCGACCCGGCGGCACATCCCACATGAGTTCATCCAGGGCGCGAACTTCAGTATCGCTATCAGCGCGCAGCGCGACCCGGTGTCCCTGTTCCCATGCCATCATTGCCAGCCGGCACGCCAGGCGCTCCGCGGATTGCGATGCGCTGGCGAGCACATAAAAATCGACCTGGCAGGGGGCTGCCATGAATCAGCTTGCCCGGTCCAGCAAGAATTGTGACAGCAGGCCGACCGGCCGGCCGCTGGCACCATCTTCGTTACCCCACTTCCAGGCGGAACCCGCTATATCAAGGTGAGCCCAGGTTTGATCTTCCGTAAAACGCGACAGAAAACACCCCGCAGTAAGGACGCCCGCCGGCAACCCGCCCACGTTTTTCATGTCCGCAAATGGCGTATCAAGTTGCGCCTGATATTCCTCCCACAGCGGCAGCCGCCATGCCCTGTCGACAATGGTGTTGCCGGCTGAAACCAGCTCATCCGAAAGTTGGTCGTCGTTGCTCATCAGGCCGGTCGCATGGTGTCCCAGCGCAATCACACAGGCGCCGGTCAGGGTCGCAACGTCGATTATCGCGGCGGGATCGAATTTCTGGCTGTAGGTCAGTGCATCGCAGAGTATCAGGCGCCCTTCAGCATCAGTATTCAGTACCTCGATGGTCTTGCCGGACATGCTGGTCAGCACGTCCCCGGGGCGATAGGCATCGCCATCGGGCATATTTTCAACCGCGGCCACGATGCAGATTACGTTGACAGCCAGCTGCAATTTGGCGCAGGCGATAAAGGCGCCAAGCACGCTTGCTGCCCCGCACATGTCGTACTTCATCTGCATCATGTTCTCGCCGCTTTTGAGCGATAGCCCACCGGAATCGAACGTGATGCCCTTTCCGATGAGAACGACGGGGCGCCCACTTTTCTTTGCACCGGAGTACTTGAGAATGATGAGCCTGGCGGCATTGGCGCTGCCCCTGGAAACCCCGAGCAAAGCGTCCATACCCAGTTCCGACATATCGTCTTCCTCCAGGATTTCGAGTTCGACGTTGTCATAGTGCCCTGCAATGGCGGTGGCTTCCTGGGCCAGGTAGGCAGGATTGCAGATATTTGGCGGCAGATCACTCAGATCCTTTGATTTTTCGAAGCCCAGGCCGAACGCTTCCGCCTGGTCGATTGCACTCTGAAGATCCGGGCCTCCCTGGAAAGAGGCGGACTTGAGGGGTGCCGGCGAATCATCTTTGAGCGGCTTGGTTGCGGTGTAGAGGTAGTTGGCCCGGTGGACAGCGAGCGCTGCCTGTCGCAAGCGCTGATGCGGACTGGATTCATCGACATCGAGTTCATGGACGCAGACGTGGCATTTTGTCAGTTTGTGGTCGCGAAGAGTCCTTCCCGCCGCCAGGCATGCGCGATCGAAGCGAACGAGATTCAGTTTCTCATGCTTCCCGAAACCAACGGCGAGCACGCGCTGTGCAGCGACTCCTTCCAGGTTATGCAGAAAATTACTCTTCCCGAGCGTGGTTACAATGTCCCCGCTTTCCAGCATCCGGCTGATCGCCCCCCCGCTTGCGTCATCGATGGCCCGGGCTGACGCAGTCAGTGAACCGCCCTCGGTGAAAGCAATGACCAGGCATTCAGTTTGAATTTTGCCGGCCGGGTTATTGTCCAGATTCAATTTCATATTTTCAGTCCTTTAATTATTGTTTGGGCCGTACGCGAACACCCGGTGAATTTCGAAAACAAGCCCGTCATTCTACAAGAAAACGCTGTTAAACTGGGCGCTTCAAGAATGTCCACATAAATGTGAGGTCGATCTGAATATTCTGCAGAAATATTTTTTCCGCGAATGGTTCTGGACATTTCTCGCCGTCACCGTTGTTCTGCTGATCGTCATGATCGGTATTTCGCTCGGTGAGCTCTTGAACGACATCGCCGGTGGTCGACTTCCTTCTGGTCTTTTGTGGACCCTGATCGCACTGAAAATGCCCGATGTGCTCGGCACGATCGTGCCCCTGAGCATTTTCGTAGCGGTCATTTGGGGCCTGGGCAGACTCTACCGTGACCAGGAAATGTCAGTGATGCGGTCCAGCGGATTCAACTGGCAAATGATGTTACGGCCATTGCTCAACTTGTTGATTCCGGTGGCAGCGGTGCTGCTTATTGTCGGGATGTACGTCTCACCACAGGCGGCTTCGGCAACTCAGTCAAAACTGGAAGACGCGTTTCGCAACGCGGCTGAATGGGGCTTACAGACCGGCAAGTTTCACGTCCTTCGGAGTGGTGACCTGGTGCTCTACGTGGAATCGGTCGATAAGGACGGGCGAACGCTCAGACGCGTTTTCATTCAACAGAGGCAGGACGACCGCGAGCAGGTCTGGAGCGCGGAAAAAGGATACTACTGGCTGGATCAGCAATCCGGAAACCGCTACCTGACCCTGGAGAATGGACAAATCACCGAAGGCGGGGCAGATTCACTGAATTTCGGGATCATGAACTTTTCACGCAATGATCTGAAGCTTCCGGAGCCGGAAGACCGTATCAAGCCAGTGGCGCTGGAAGCAAAGAAAAGCGCCGACATCCTGTTCTCGACAAGGCCGGACGAAATGGCTGAACTCCAATGGCGGGTGACCCCGGCCATCGCGGTGATCGTGTTGGGCTTGCTGGCCATACCCCTTTCCCATTCCTCACCGAGGGAGGGCCGTGGCGGCCGGGCGCTGCTGGGAATCCTCGCTTACACGATATATGCAAATGTGCTCTACATGTGCCGCAATTGGCTTTCAAAAGGGGATATTCCGGCGGTCCTTGGAATGTGGTGGGTGCATTTACTGGTCCTGCTGATCGCACTGGCGTGGTTGCACCGCCAGGGCCGGATGGTCGGGAGAAGCTGAGGCATGGTCAAACTGGTTGATCGCTATGTCGGTCGGGCCGCCTGCCTGGGCATGCTGCTCGTCTGGTTCGCGATGACCGTGCTCTTCCTGATTTTCAACCTGCTGGGCGAGTTGCGATCAGCCCAGCAGGATTACGGAACACTGGATGCGCTGTGGTTCGTCGCATTGACCATCCCGAGAATGGCTTACCAGGTTTTTCCGGTCTCGGCACTGCTGGGGGCTCTCGTTGGAGTGGGCGGCCTGGCAGCCTCCAATGAACTCGTGGCGTTCAGGACCTCCGGTATTTCCCGTGTCAGACTGGCGCTTGCCGCCCTCGCGGGCACGATGCTGATTGCGATCCCGGTGATGATCATGGGCGAGTGGGTTGCACCCGCCGCGGAACAACAGGCTCGGGCTTTCCGCCTCAGTGAGATGGTGGGCCAGGCCATCATTGGCGGGCCGCGCGGAATGTGGATGCGCGAC